>JAYTNK010000673.1:0-6961 GCA_043748375.1 Cytophagales bacterium | reverse complement strand
CCCAATGAAATTGGGAGAACTTTTATTTTGATGCGTTTAATCTGGCGTAAAGATAGAAAATAAAATTATAAATAAATGTATCTACAAAAAATCTACTTTTTAATATTTGTTTATTTGTTCAAAAAAGTTATATTTGCAAACTCATTCACACCCTTATTATGTCCCTCCTACTCATACAGCAATATTACGCTGAAGTCGATAAACTCATTCAATATGGTGGTAGTAGGAAAGAAACCTCTATCCGCACTGCCTTTCAAAATCTACTGAATGGCTATGCCAAAAAGAAAGACTTGCTCATTGTTCCCGAACTTGATTACAAAACCGACAAAGGCAACACTATTTTTCCTGACGGCACGCTCAAAGATGCCATGCGCTTAGATTGGGGCTATTGGGAAAGCAAAGACGAAGCTGATGACTTGGACAAAGAAATAAAACTCAAATTCTCGAAGGGCTATCCCAAATCTAATATCTTGTTTGAGGACTCAAACGCTGCCGTACTCATACAGGGAGGCAAGGAGGTGCAACGCGTACAAATACGGGACGCAGGCAAGCTCGATATCTTGCTCACTGCCTTTGTAAGCTATGAACGCCCCGAAATCAAAAACTTTCGCGATGCCATAACCCAAATCAAAACCGACCTGCCCAGCGTATCATCTGCCCTCCGCGAGCTTATCAATGGCGTTACCAACCAAGCGTTCATAGAGGCAAGGGCTACTTTTTTTGAGCTTTGCAAGCAAGTTATCAATCCTCAAATCTTGCCTACCGACATCAACGAAATGCTGATACAGCATATCTTGACGGAAGATATTTTCAAATCTATCTATAACGAAAGCCAATACCACGAAGAAAATAATATTGCGCAAGAACTCAAAAAAGTAGAAATCACTTTTTTTAGAGGTGATGTAAAACGCAATATGCTCGACAAAATCCGTCCTTACTACCAATTTATTCAAGAACAGGCGAAAACTATCATCAACCATACGGAGAAAAAAGCCTTCCTGAATGCTGTCTATGAGGATTTTTACAAAGCCTATAATCCGAAAATGGCAGACAAACTCGGCGTGGTTTATACCCCGCAAGAGATTGTCAAGTTTATGATTGATAGCACTGAATTTTTATTAGACAAACATTTTAACCTTAGACTTTCAGATAAAAATGTGGAAATCCTTGACCCTGCCACAGGTACGGGGACTTTCGTCTGTGCTTTGATTGAAAAAATAGACAGACCCGCCCTTGCCTACAAATACGAAAACGAAATATTTGCGAATGAAGTAAGCATTCTGCCTTATTATATCGCCAACTTAAACATAGAATATACCTACAGGCAACGCATGAAAACCAACAAGGAATTTACAAACCTCTGTTTTGTAGATACACTTGACAATATCTCTGCCCTCAAATACGCAGGCAAGCAAACGGACTTCTTCGGCTTCTCTGCTGAAAATGCCGTAAGAATAAAACGCCAAAACGATAAAAAAATAAGCGTCATCATTGGCAATCCGCCCTACAATGCCAACCAACAAAACGAAAACGACAACAACAAAAACCGCGCATATCCCGCTATAGATAAACGCATCAAAGAAACTTACGTCAAAGAAAGTACCGCACAAAAAACAAAGGCGTATGATCCGTATATACGTTTTTATCGTTGGGCTACGGATAGGTTAGACAAAAATGGGGTTATTTGTATGATAACCAATAATTCGTTTGCACATAAAGGAGTTTTTGATGGGTTTAGAAAGTGCATTGAAAAAGAGTTTGACTTTGCTTATATCATTGACTTGGGTGGTGATATACGTGCGCTTTCAGGCAAGGACGGGATATGGCTGAATGAAGAAAACACGATTTTTGGCTTGTCTGCGGCAGTAGGTATTGCTATGATGTGGCTCATCAAAAAAGAAAGCAAAGAAAAAAAACCTTGCAAAATTCATTACATTCACCCTTGCGACATACGTGCCACAAGACGCGAAAAAATAGAATGGCTACAAAGCATCAAAAATTTTGATGAAATTGCTTTTGAGCGTATTATGCCTGATGAAAATTCTAATTGGTTAAATTTAACAGACAACGATTGGGATACGCTTATTCCTGTTTGTTCTAAAGGAAAACAAGAAAACAAAATCTTTGATTTTCATTCTTTAGGTGTTTCCACTAATCGAGATGAATGGGTATATGATTTCCAAACAGCAAATTTAGAAGCTAAGATGAGTTTTTTTGTGCAAAAATACAATGAACTTTTAGCTCAAAACGATAAATCTTGGAACATTTCAATTAAGTGGAGTGAATACTTAAAAAACAATTTTAATTCAAATAAATCACTTAAATTTGATAATAAAAAAATTATATCAAGTTGTTATCGCCCTTTCTCTAAACAATTTCATTATGCTGAAAAATCAGTTAATGATAGGCTTACCCAAAATCATTATACAATGCTTGGCGAGCAGTTACAAGAGAAAAATAAAATGTTAGTTTGGGCTTCATACGATAGGAAACCTTTTGCTTTGCTTGCTACTCAATATTTGCCCAATTTAAATTTTTATGGTGACCCCGCCAATATTATCCCCCTTTACCGCTACGATAGTGCGGGCAGGCAAGTAGAGAATATCACGGATTGGGCGTTGGCGCTTTTCCGCGATAGATATGCAACCCTTCAAGGGTTTAAAACCCTTGAAGGGTTAAACAAGACAATAGAAAAAACCGACATTTTCCATTACGTATATGCGGTTTTGCACTTGCCTGCCTACCGCGCCAAATACGAACAGAACCTGAAGCGCGACTTTCCACGTATTCCTTTGTATCCTGATTTTTGGAAGTTTGCAGTGGCAGGCAAGGCGTTGATGGACTTGCACCTTGCCTACGAAACCGCGCAGCCATACCCGCTTACAGTGAGCAGTGAACAGTTAGCAGTGAACAGCAAAAAAACAAAAGTAAGAGAAAACCAACTCCTCGAACCCGCCACCTCACTATCTCACCAATTCACCAACTCGCCTAAACCTAAACTCAAAGCTATCAAAGAGGCAGGCGAGATAATCATAGACGAACAAACGACCTTGCGCGGCATTCCTGCCGAAGCTTGGGAGTACAAACTCGGCAATCGCTCCGCCCTCGAATGGATACTCGACCAATACAAAGAAAGTACGCCCTCTGATGCCACGATTGCCGAAAAATTCAACACGTATCGCTTTGCAGACTACAAAGAACAAGTAATTGACCTGCTCATGCGCGTCTGTACCGTAAGCGTGGAAACGATGAAAATCATTTATCATTTAACAGGGAACTGAGCCGTTGTTTGTGAGGACACAAACAACGGCTAAATATGGCTATATTTGTAACACATAAAACACCTTGTCATGGAAAATGTCATAAAACTTACCTTAGATACTGAAGATGTCTTAGATGCCTTTGGGCTGAAGCGCAACATAGGCTGTGCCTTGCTTGACGAATGGTTGGGATATGAAACTACGCTTAGTGAAATTGATGAGCGGATTTTGGAACGGAAACGCCTTCTTTTACAAAACGAAGGCGAGTTTTGGAATGAAGAGGAACTAAAAATGAACTTCTTGGCGCATATCTTTGACGTGGCAGCTATGAATGTGCCTGACAAAATCAAACTTTTTTATGAACGCCCGCTTCATGCCATTATCAACGGCTATGAGATAAATGTAGTCTGTGATGCCATGCTCGCCACGCCCAAAGGGGTAGGCAAGCCAAAAAAACCGTACTTCTTTTTGCAGGAGTTCAAAAAGCAGAAAGGCAAATCGCAAGATGCAGAAGGGCAAATGCTCGCCGCTATGTGCGTAGCACAACTCGAAAATGACCATGACGCACCCGTCTATGGTTGTTACTTACAAGGTAAAAACTGGACTTTCTCGACTTTGCATGGGAAAAGCTATTGTGTAAGTGCACAACTTGATGCTACCAATCCCGCACACCTGCAAAAAATAACTTGCGCACTTAGTAATCTTAAAAATTTAATCACCCGCATATTAGGAATATCCATTAAATAACTTGCATGAGCCGTTGTTTGTGAGGACGCAAATAACGACTAAAAAAAATACTGTTTTGTCATTCCGAAAGCAGTGAGGAATCTCGTTTTTAGCTCAAAAATCGTTATTCCACAACGAGATATTTCGCTTCGCTCAATATGACAACACAAAAACAATACAAAATTTGGCAACGAAAAAAAAGGCTACCCTTTTCGGATAGCCTCAATCGCTTCTTTATTTAGAAATAACTTTCGCCTTGCGTGTTTTGATAGTGATATTCAAAA
Source organism: Cytophagales bacterium (assembly GCA_043748375.1). Taxonomy (GTDB): domain Bacteria; phylum Bacteroidota; class Bacteroidia; order Cytophagales; family Microscillaceae; genus RDXI01. Next base: position 2,691 of record JAYTNK010000673.1, on the reverse strand, counting down.
ATTCAACACCTACAGCAAAAGCCAAAGAGAAGTAAATATAGCCTTTTGGAATATGAAAATGCAAGCCATGTGCTATCAAAGACGCGCCTATCATTATCAGAAAAGCAAGCGCCAAAATTTTTACGGCTGGATGTTCATGCACAAAATCGCTGATACCTTTTGCCAAAAGCAACATAAACAACATCGAAACTACCACAGCCGAAGCCATAACGCCTATATCATCTACCATACCAACAGCCGTAATGACCGAGTCTAAAGAAAATACAATATCAACTATCACGATTTGGATAATGATAGTGCTAAATACAGCTTTTGCGGCTGTCTGTGTTTCGGACTGATGAGCATCTTCCATCTTCTCATGGATTTCGCTTACACTTTTATAGATAAGAAAGAGTCCGCCAATAAGCAAAATCAAATCTCGCCCTGAAATTTTTATACCATTTACCTCAAAAAGCGTGTAGGTAAGTTTCATCATCCACGCAAGAGAAAATAAAAGACCTAAACGCATAACAAGGGCTAACATAAGCCCTATTTGTTGAGCTTTGCCTTGTTGCTCTTTTGGCAACTTGTTGGTAAGTATAGAGATAAAGATAATGTTGTCAATCCCTAAGACTACTTCAAGAGCAAACAAGGTATTGCGCGCTATCCTTTAATCGCCAAAGGCTACCATACGCAAGTATAGTAGCCTTAGCTTGGTACAGTCAGTAGTAATCTCCGCTTGGAAGCACACACCGTCCATAATGCAAAGATAGTAAAAATATTTATAAAACCAAAACTGTAGCGTAGGCTTTAGCCCAATGCTGTTAAGCTAAGAAATCAGGATAGAATAAAACAAATAAAATATAAATAATTGATAATCAATATATTATATTTTTTATTTTACATTACCCCCATAATATAGCTTATATTTTTGCTCAAAAATACTTAATAATGGGGTAAGCCTTGCCGTTGTTTGTGTCCCCACAAACAATTATAGCGTCATGGTTGTTTGTGAGGACACAAATAACGGTTAAGATTGTTTTTATCAAATATTTGTTTATTTTTGCAACATAAACAGCGTCTTTTATGAGCAAAAGCGAATATTATAAGCTAAAAAGGTTTGAAGTAACCCAAACACAAGATTTTTGGACGTTTATGGCTTGCCTACGGATACCCGAAGGCGCACTATTTGAATGTTGGACTATGCAAAACAATCTTGCCTACTTGTGCATCACAGACCGCCTCGACCATTATTTGTTTGACCTTTGCGAATGTGATACTTCAGGTAAGCCTGTACGCTATGCTGATAGGTTTTATAGTGTGCCTTTGCGTGATATAGCGGTGCGCTTGTATGACGGTGATTGGCGTTTTTTTAATTCCAATTACTTTTTTGTTTCAACATAGTTTTCACTTGTTGTTCAAGGCACATAGCTTTCACAAATAGAATCTCATCTTCGACCTTTGCGTGTATGATGAGGGCGTTTTCTAGGGCTTTCAATTCTTCAAATATGACAGCAAGATGCAGGCTATTTTGTGGTTTGAGCGTATAATTATGCGTTAGTTCGCGGATACCTTGCATTTCATCATCATGGGTGTGGTGGTCTAAGGCAAAGTATTGAATAGAGTACTTTTCCATTTGATAATGTAAGTTGCCTAACTTGCACGCCCCTTTTTGGGCTTGCGAAAGCGTGGCAATATATCGAAAGAGCGTGTCTTCTTCCTCCTGAATATGTTTTGTAAAATCTTCATGAAACATAGGAAAAAGCCATTGCAAGTCGCGCATTAAGGATACGTGATGCTTTGGTGTGGCAGGCAAGGGCTTCAAATCGGCTATAAGGCGTGCCATATACGGCAACTTTTCCTGAATAAATATTTTATGCGCGAGTCGCAAATAATGAATTACTAACTCTATGGGGCATTCGTGCCAAACAGGGGTAGTTGGTGCAGGGGCATGAATAGCCTCCAAACCGCGTATCACATACGCCATATTTACCCCTCGTGCTTGACAAGCTTCGGCAAGCGTTTTTTCTGTATATAAATAAAAGGGCAACCCAAACTCATGCAATACAGCAGCGTATTGATAGTTTTCTTGGACGATGTCAGCAACTTTTTTTAACAACATGGCGTGTCTTTTCTTTCAAGGTGCAAATATAAAGCATAACGTTGAAATTTCAAAAATGATAAAAGTCATTATACTTTTGGCGCGTTTTCTTTTTGACCAGCAAATTGACTGTTACTCAAAAAGAGAAATGGAGGCTATCTTTGTATTGCGCAAGTACTTGATGGCTGTAGTTAGTCATATTGCGTCAATTTGCTTCCTTAGTTCAGTAATTTTAGGCAAAGACAAATTTGTAACCGCTTGTATTGTTTGGTCATCAAAGCCTTTTTTAATGGCATTGACTGCAGTTTGCTCAATACCTTTTTTAAAGCCTTCTGCAAAGCCTTCCGCTCTTGCTTCCGCTCTTGCTTCCGCTCTTGCTTCTGCTCTTGCTTCTGCCAAGCCTTCCGCTCTTCCTTCTGCTAAATAAGTATCCATCGAGTTTTTAAAATCTCGATAATCGCGGAGGCTATCTTCGTATTGCGCAAGTGCTTGAGGGCTGTAGTTGGTCATATTGCATCAATTTGTTTCCTTAGTTCAGTAATTTCAGACAAAGACAAATTTGTAACAGCTTGTATTGTTTGGTCATCAAAGCCTTTTTTAATGGCATTGAC
>JAYTNK010000672.1:0-2342 GCA_043748375.1 Cytophagales bacterium | reverse complement strand
GTTTAATTCAGAGCGTCAATATGGACTTAGTATTAAACTTGGGCAATATCAAGATGGCGAAAAAAACCGCATAGAATTGAATTTAATGTGTGAATTAGTAACGGCAGGTTATTTAATAGAGCAGGCGAGGCGGTTATTCGGCTTGCCTACCACTGATAATGGCGCGTATGACAATGACTTGTTTTTGGTGGCTCTAAACAGGCAAGTTGTCTTTACGAATATCTATACTGATGGTGCGAGTTGGGGAAATTATGCGGTGGGTACGGTGAGTGAGCGCGATGAAATGTATTTTGATGTAGAAAATATTATCTCGCGTGAAACGGTGTATAATGTAAGGTTGTCGCCACTTCAGAACTTGTCGCGTTGGATTCCTTACCTACACGCCCAGCTTTGCAAGAACTTTGCAAATCTTAAAATAATACAATTTAGGAGTGGAACTGGTAACGTGAATTTGCGTACCTCCGCGCTCTCTACTATCCTGCCCTGTACACCACTTTATTTTGAAGACAAGAACTTGAGTGCGTCCTTAGACGTACTTGTAAATAATCAGGCGTTGTTTGATGCAGAAACAGTAGAGCTTGACTATCCACTTTCTTTCAGTGCGTTTTTGACTGTTAAAAATGCGTTGTACTCTGTTGTAAAAGTGGATGGAATTGACTATTATATGCTGCATATTGACTACAGCCCAAGCAGGGCTTTAGCTACTTTTAAATTGCTAAAAAGATATGTTTAGTTTAGATTTTTCTTTTATTAAATTACACCCTCTCTTTGCTCAAAATGCGCAAAGAGATAGCTTTGTGCGGGTTTTAAATCCTGCTATTACGCTATTAGATGGGGATATAATGCCTATGCAATTTAAGTCGGTTGATGCGGGCTATAGGCTTGCAGACTTGTTTTTTGATACCTACGAAACCGACTCGCCTGCTACGGCTTTGGATAAAAGCAATTTGCAGGAGTGGTTTTTGGGTGCGTTTACTACGAATATAAGCCTTGCCTACTACAACCAGGCAGGTGTATTCCAATACCGCATTACTGAAAGCAGGCAAGTTGTGTCTACGGTTGAAAATATCGTAATAGGTTTGCGTTATGGTTATAGTGCAGTGGCAGATGGGTTGTATTACTTTGTGCTTGAGTTTCTTACGCCTGCGGTCTTGCCTGCGGGTTTGGAAGACTACCTGAGTCAATATGTACCGCTTTTGAAAAGCGATTATATCTATCTAAAAACCTCACCTGTTACCAAAAATGAGTTGGGTTTTTATACGTTGCTTGAGTACAGGAACAACCAGCGAAACGCCTTTGATTGGGTGTATGGTTATGTGTATGCAGGCGAGGTTGAATCGTACACAAATAAGGTAAGAATACCTGTAGAGCTACGAAATCCACAGTTCAAAATGAAGGTAGAAAATTACAGAAAGTCGAATGGTATGTATGTCCGATTGACTTCCGAAAGCGAAAAAGAGTATTCGCTTGAAACTGAAAATAGCTTAGATGTAAGTTTTCATGAGGCTTTATCGGTAGCCTTACTGCACGAAGACTTGCGTATAAACAGTGTGCAATATTTTCAAAATCAGGATTATGAGGTGGTTTACAATCCCGATAGGTTGCAGGTAGGCAAGGGGCGTACTAAGGTTGTTTTATCGCCATACAATACTGTGTTGCCAAAATTTTGAGTGTTTTTGCGGTTTTGGTTGAATTTTTGTATACTTGCATTTCATTTTCAACCAGTTATTTTATAAAATTTATGGGTTTATCTGTTGGTTTGTTGGTTACGTCGCTCTCAAAAAGAAGCTATTTTGTTTAATAAGTTGTCTGCTGAGCGTAGGCTGGAATTACTACAGGTTCGCGCTCAGGCTGCGGCAGCTAATCTCGTTGCTTCGCAAGCTACCGTTGATGGGCTTACGGCTGTTATCAATGCCTTGCCTGCTGGCGAGCTGAAAGATAAATATCTTTCTGATAAGGTTACAGCTGATTACAAGTTGTTTGTAGCGCAAGGTCGCGTGTCCGATGCTGGCTCTCTAACCGTGATAGGTATTGAGTCTTTGGTAGAGCAATACACTGCGCAAGTATCAAAGATAGACGCGCTTATTGTCCAAGTAAATGCGCATAAAGCCACGCTGTAGGTAAAACAAAAACAAAACGTAGTATGATTTCAAGTATTACGTTTTGTTTTTGTTTTTTTTGTTTTTTTTGTTTTTGGATTAATAATAGGCATCATTTTGAGCGATAAAATCAAATTTTCTGTATCCATTTTCCCAGTAAGCCACTTGCCTGCCATGCTTTTTTCCTTCCACATAATAACGCTTTTCTGCTAATTGTTTATTGGGATACCATTTTTTTGAAAT
>JAYTNK010000671.1:0-3309 GCA_043748375.1 Cytophagales bacterium | reverse complement strand
CGGTGGTAAAAAGTGTAGGAGCAATCCCTTGTGGTTGCCCTTGTTATTATAACACATTTTGTGCTATAAACACACCAAAAATCAGGCAAAATAAAGATTTTATCTTGCAAAAAGGGCAACCACAAGGGATTGCCCCTACTCAAAAAACTTCCTCGCAAAAATTGTCAGGCATCCATTTAATTGAGCCTATTAGTTTTGTAAAAAATCTATTTTTTTTGGTTTATTCTTCTTCTTCAAAGTCCATATTGAAATTAAGCATACTGTTGAGTAAATCTTTGAATTCTAAACCTTGACTAAGCACATTACGACTAATGAGCGAGTATTCTGCCAGGCCATGCAAAGCAAACTCCATCAAAAACAACTTCAAATCGTACTGCTCTTTGCCATGATAATCCTCTATCAAATCATTTAATCCTGTTACCCCAAATAAAGTTTGTTGGTAAGCGGCATAAGAGGCATTTTGCAAAATATCAACGGTTTTACCATCACTAAACCAATCTGTGATAGTTTTATATGGATTCTTTTTGTCCTTCATCTTTTTCATTTTCTCTGGGTCAGGAAAATATTGCAAGAATAAAGTGCGAATCATTTTGCCTAACAAATGTTGCGCAACTGATTGTGCGCCCTCTTGTTCGCCTTCGTACACGAGTTCGACCTTGCCTGTTATGGCAGGAATAGCGCCCCAAAAATCAGCTACTCTCACGTGAGTGTGCTCCTCTTTATTTATCAAAGCCCGCCTTTCAGCCGAACTCATTAAATTTTGGAAGGCGGAAATAGTAAGCCTTGCTGAAACCCCACTCTTGGCATCAATGTATGGACTTTGGCGCGCCTCAAACGCAATCTGCTCGATCATAACGCTTGCCAATTCATTCATTTGCACCATTTTCTTTTGGGCGGTAGGCAAGTGTGCTTCTTGCTCTGTAATCTTACGGCTAACTTCCATTGTCTTAGGATAATGCGTAATGATTTGGCTGTCGATACGGTCTTTCAAAGGCGTAACAATACTACCGCGATTGGTATAGTCTTCTGGATTAGCGGTAAAAACTATCTGAATATCTAACGGCAGACGCAATTTAAACCCGCGAATTTGAATATCTCCTTCTTGCAAAATATTGAATAATGCTACTTGAATACGCGCCTGAAGGTCAGGCAATTCATTGATAACGAAAATCCCTCTGTGGGAGCGAGGAATAAGCCCATAATGAATAACGCGCTCATCAGAGTAAGGCAATTTCATACTTGCCGCCTTAATAGGGTCAATATCGCCTATCAAATCGGCTACGGAAACGTCAGGTGTAGCCAATTTTTCGGTGTAGCGATCATCGCGATGCCACCAACTAATTGGGGTGTCATCACCTTTTTCGGCTACTAAATCTTTTGCATAACGCGATAAGGGATTAAACGGGTCGTCATTCAATTCGCTACCTGCTACAATAGGTATGTATTCGTCTAATAGGCGCGTCATGAGGCGGGCTATGCGCGTTTTTGCCTGCCCTCGCAAGCCCAATAAGTTGATGTGATGCAAAGACAAGATAGCCCTTTCGAGTTCGGGAATTACAGTATCTTCATAGCCCCAAATGCCTGCAAAGACGTTTTGATGATTTTGTAGATGCTGAATAAGGTTATCGCGCAGTTCTACTTTGATAGGTTTGGTGGTATAACCTGCTTGCTTGAGGTTGCCAAGTGTCTTTAGTTGTAATAAATCCATTAGAAGATGTTGAGAGAGTGAAATAAGGCTTCACTACTTCTAAACATTATTGTAAGAGGGAAGGTTTCAAAAAAAAGGCTATATTTGCATGGTGTTTATATTGGTCAATCCAATCATACTTCTCGGTTAAGGTTGCAAAGCCTTTGGTTCAAATCCAATTTGCTTGAAAATTATCATGCAAAACACACATTAGGAAGTTTTAGATTTGGTTTTGGCAGGCAAGTTGCAAACTTGCCTGCCCGATGCGTGGTTTAGTACGTATAATTTAAACTATTACGCTTAGTATGTATATTTAAATTTTTTATAACCAATCAATTTGTCTGTTTTTGCCCCAAAAGGACGGTGATATACCAATATATCATAATCGTTTTCGGTAATTTGGTGTGAGCCTTCAAAATGTACCTCGCTCAATGTTTCCCCTTGTTTGATAGCATAACTGTATGTATATTCGCCTTGTTTGAGGTTAATATCAGCTTTATAGACTTTTCGTTTCTCATCATAATACATTATATTTTCACTGCTTGCCTGCCAAGCATTAAACGCGCCCATAACATACACCTCTTCGGCAAGTTTAGGCGATTTTAGTTGGAATTTTACGCACACATAGTCAGCTTCAGTAATGGCTATTTCAGCTTCATACTTGCCTATCACAAAATTCCCATTGTAATCGCCTACTCGAAAATAAGGCAAATTTGCCCGCGTTTCATCTATTTCTACCTCAAGCGAAAGGCTGTCTTTGAGGTTTAAAGCTCCAACGCGATAACCCAAAAAGCGAGTGCTTCGAGCATCAAAGCGGCGGTATTCATTTACACCTGTAAAATGATTTTCGCCTGTCATGGGGCTGTATTCGGCTATATGGTCAAAATCACGCACCATTGTAGGCGTTAGATTGTAAAGGGCTTTGTTCCAACGAAAATTTTGGCGAATGGCAATTTTAAACTCATCACGTGGATTGATAGCATTATAGTTTGGATAATGGATTTTAAGGTCTATTTGTTGTTTACTATTACGTGCATCAGCTTGTGATGGCACGCGAATTTCAGGAAAGACGCTCACCGTGTTTTCGTAAATCATGAAACGTTGTGTGAGAATCCTGTCTTCTTTGTTATTGTTTTTTGAAATTACCAATATATAATTACCCGCCACTTTTACTTTTGGTATCGTAAAGTTATAGTGTAAGTATGTTGCTTTTGTGCGGAAAGACAGTTGGTAGTGGCGCAGTTGAAACTCATTTATCTCATTGATATATTCCATTTCTAATAACTTAGACACAGTCCAGTCGGCATTACAATGCACAATTCGCGCTTGATAATACTTGGGTGTGTCGCCTAATTGGTCAAACTCCAATACAATAGCTTGGTTCTGCCCTAAAGCAACTACAGGCGGATTGAAATATTGTTGCTGATTGGACGATGCCTCTGCCATGTAGCACCGAACTGTTTTTATGAATGAAGGCTCATATACATGATTTTCAGTCTTAAACGGTTTGTTACTTATAGGCGTTTCAGCTGTAGCATCTTGCGTTTGGATAGGAAGTTCTATACAACTAAAAAGAAATAATAGAGGTAGGCAAGCTCCACAACTACCTAAACCAATACGGG
>JAYTNK010000670.1:0-2131 GCA_043748375.1 Cytophagales bacterium | reverse complement strand
GCCCCGTTGTTGTAAAATTCGCTGTGCAGTGCTTCGATGGCAAGTGAGGGCATTTTTTCTGTAATTGTACTTTCTACGAGTGCGCTTGCGGCACCATCGCCAAAAAGCGCACCTGATAACAGCGCGTCTTCTGTATTGGAATGTTGTAAATGAAGCGTACAAAGTTCGACACCTGCCAATAAGACTTTAGCATTTTTATCGGCTTGGCAAATCAGGTCGGCAAGACGTAGGGCATTAAAAGTTGCATAACAACCCATAAACCCAATATGCCAACGTGGGGTGTCGGTAGGCAAGCCCAATCCTTGCACCAAATCAATGTCTAATCCTGGTGCATAAAAGCCTGTGCAACTGAAAGTTATCAAGTGTGTAATAGCTGTTGCGGGCAAGTTGCGTTGCGCAAGTACTTTCGAGCTTGCCTGCAAAGACAGTGCGGGAGCGTATTGTTGGTATGCCGCCATGCGTTTGGCGGTAGTGGGTGCCGTCTCGCCAAGTAGTTTGTCAAAATGTGGCTGGGTATAAGTTTCTAAGACAGAGTATCTATAATCTATAGCAGAGGCTTTGTAAATCACACCTAATTTTCTTTTTTCTACTTCAGAAAGTGGTAGATACATTTGCATAGCCTTGACTATTTCTTTTTGCGCTATTTGATGCGGTGGAATAGCTGTAGCCACAGAGGTTATAAAAGACATTTATTTATTTTTTTGCAAAATTACACGAAATTACTAACTTTACGCACTTGTAACTTTTGTTTTTCATAGAACTTTTTAAGGCTAACAGGAATAAATAAAACTGAAATTAAAATATGAGTATCAACAACCAACCTATTCGCATATTGTCCATCGATGGTGGTGGCATACGGGGCATCTTGCCTGCCCAAATATTATTAGCACTCGAAAAAAAATTACAAAAAAAGAGCAATAATCCCCAAGCGCGTATTGCCGATTATTTCGACCTCATAGCAGGTACGAGTACAGGGGGAATATTAGCCTGCGCCTATCTGATGCCTGATAAGCAAAACCCACTACGCCCCCTTTATTCAGCCCAAGATGCGGTAAATTTGTATTTAGAAAATGGAGGCTCCATATTCAGTAGCTCTACTTTTCAATTCTTTAAAAGTATGGGGGGCGTTACTGATGAACGCTATTCAGAAAAACCAATCGAAAGCATTTTGCAAAAGTATTTTGGCGATACGTTATTGAGCGAGCTTATTAAACCTTGCCTGATAACCTCTTATGATGTACATGAAAGTAAAGCCTACTTTTTTCGCCAACACCAAGCCAAAGAAAGCGATGGGCGAAATTTTTTTGTACGTGATGTGGCACGCTCTACTTCCGCCGCGCCTACTTATTTTGAAGCCTCGAACATAAAATCTATGAGTGATGTTACCTATCCGCTCATAGATGGTGGAGTATTCGCAAATAATCCTACCCTTTGCGCATACGCAGAAGCGCACACTGTAGATTTTGGGCAAGGAGTAACGCGGCGAACTGCTGACGACTTTTTTATTTTCTCTATTGGTACGGGTAGCGCGAGCAAACGGAAACTCGAACATAAAAACGTGAAGGATTGGGGTACACTGGAGTGGATTAAACCATTGATTGACATCATGATGTCGGGGGTTTCGCAAACCGTCCATTACCAACTGCGCCAAATATACGCGGCTATAGGCAAGCCAGGGCAATATATACGCATTGAGCCTGAAATTCATGGGGCAAAAGCAGACATGGACGATGCCTCGCCAAAAAATCTGAATGCTCTTCGCGAAGCTGGTATGCGCAATGCAGAAACTGATGAAAATAATATAAAAATGGATAATATTGTGAATATATTACTCGGAAATATTTAATACTCATAGTAAACTTATTGCGAAAGTATCTTTCCGCTCCCAAAATAGCACACGGACAGCGCGTAAAAGGACTTTCGCAAAAAGCTAATATTATAATATATAGCTGAAATAAAAATATCGGTGCAAAAAAACTGTTTTTATTTGGAAATTTGAAAAAAATGACTACCTTTGGGAAATCAATTTGGGCTTCGCGCCTAATTATTTATGTATCAACTAATAGATACGCTTGAGAAGCCTTACAACTGGCTTTATTCTTTCCTCATCATCTTATCCATAGGGCTTTGG
>JAYTNK010000669.1:0-3714 GCA_043748375.1 Cytophagales bacterium | reverse complement strand
GGCATAAGGCAAAAGCGTTTCACCTTCTTTGGGGGCAGGAAGTTGCTTTTCGAAAAAAGAACTGAACTCTGTCAAATACAATTCGTGTACTTTGGGAATAAAACGTTCAGGGAACTCCAAACGCTCATCTGTGCTATAAGTCAAGGTTATATCAGTATGTCCGATGCCGTCCCAGCGTGTCAAATCTATGACATCAAGCCTTCTTTTGTAGGCAAAATGTATCATATACGCATCACTCTTGGGCAGTAAGAATAGCACTAAACCTTTGTCGTTTGCTTGTGCTTTATAGACTTTTTGGGTTTTGGTAGATTCGAGATAGACCCACTGGTCTTCGCCACCTCTGAGCCTAATTTTTGTGAAAACATGGGCAGATGTTCCTTTCGGTGCAGGAGGCAAGGTTTGGCGTATCGTATCGTTTTTGATAGTTTCTTTCAAGTCTTTGGTAGGTTCATAGACAACCCGCCTGCTTGCTGTCATACCTTCGACATTGGGTACATCATAGTAGCTATAATTTTCAATTTTATCCACATCGAGTTGGTATTCTTGTCCAATAGGCAAGGCAAAATAAGCGCGTCCTACTTGGTCAGAAACCGCTACAAACTGTTTTTGCAACGCATAGCACGTCATCACGACTTCAATCCCTGTAGAAGGCTTGGCATTTTCCTTAACCACCTCTATATAAATCTTTGCCTCTTCCTTGCTGACCTTAGATGCCAACGAAAGTTTTTGTTCGACGCGCTCAAACTTCAATTTACTCCTATCTACGGCTGGGCGCGTGATGCGTTTGTAATTGTTGTAGTCATAGGTGATGGTTTGCTCAAAAGAACCCTTGCCTCCTTCTACTTCAATCTGCCAATCATAGTAATTTTTGATTTGCAAAATTTCAAATTGCCAAAGTCCTTCCAAACTAAGTGTAGTGGCTGCAATGCCTTTAGCATTTGTTTTGACGACTATAGTAGTGCCAGAACGCAGTTCTCTAAAAGTAACGTCTGTGTTGGCAACAGGTGCGCGCTTATTGGTGTAAAAGGTAAGTTTTACGGTTGTTTGGGCGGAGAGTAGGGCAGGCAAGCCTATCAGAAATGCACACAAGCAAGACAGCAAGAAAGTTTTTGGTAACATGAGGTTGTACGGTTTAAATACCATACGACAAAGATATGAATTTTGTTTTGGTTTAAGAAAAAATGTGCTTTTTATTACACCCAATTTTGCTTGCAATAAAAACAGGCTGTTTTTAGGCATTCTAACGTTTATTTAGAACGACATTTTTTCATGTATTTGCCTACGATATTTATGGAAAGCGGTGGCTCAGTAGGCAAGGTAAATGTAACGCAACAAACCTTTGAAATCGTGCAAGACTATTTCGAAGGGGCTTATAGAGAAGAAATAGATGCGAAAAATATAGGCAAGGTTCGTGCTTATTTCATAGACTGTTTGAAATCCGAATATAGTCAAGATACACTCGGTTTTGAACCGAATGAAAGGTTTTAGGAAGTGTACAGAAGTTTGTAGCTTTGCGTAAAAATACAAAATATATGAAATCTTTTGAAAAATGGGAAACTGAAGAAGTAGAGCAAACCTTTGGCATTAAGTTTTCGCGCAATATGTCTCTCATGAATGACTGGCTCGCCTTTTCCCAGCCTCTTGCTCCTGAAGATGAAAAAACAGCTGAAAAGTCGCGTTTGTTTTTACAAGAACTTGCCGATTTTTGGAATGAAGAAGACATGAAAGTCTTTTTTATCGTACCTATTCTACAAATTGTCAATTTTTATGCATTTGACAAATACCGCACTTTTATGGAAGCTATTATAGAGGCGGAACTTACAGATGCGCAAAGCAACCCTTGTACGCTTCGTGGTAGAGTAGAGATGGTAGTGGCTACAGGCAAGCAACGCCCTCGAACGCCTTTCTTTTTTTTCAATGTGTATAAAGCCCAACGCAAAGTAGTAACAGACCCAAAAGGACAACTTCTAATCGCTATGCTCGCGGCACAAGCCAAAAACAACGGACTGAACTTGCCTATTTATGGTATGTACAATATTGGACAATTATGGTTTTTTGTGGTCTTGGCAGGCAAGGAATATACCACGAGCAAAGCCTTTGATGCTACAGATGCAGTCAACCTCAAGCAAATCATCAACGCCCTACAATATGTAAAAGCGCATATAGAGCGAAATGTGTGATTTTTCTGCCTTTGCCTTGCCTGCCTACAAAAATGTAGTTTTTCGCAGGCAAGGTGCGCATCTATGTCATAGACCGCCTAAAGCCCGAATTTAGCCAAAATGAATTGGGGTTTGAACCGAATGAAAGGTTTTGTGAAGTGTATAAAAAATTGTAAGTTTTTTTTATATTTGCACCAATAAAATAGGCTATTTTTCTCGTATTGACAATCGCAAGCGGATTGCCAACCAAAAAAACAGCTTGCCTACGCTCTTCTCTATGAAAATTTTTCTCCTTGTCCTCGCCTGCTACCTTGCCTGCCTGACTACCCAAGCGCAAAACAAAAAAGCCTTAGACAGCCTCATGCGCGTCTATAACACCGCGAAGCACGACACGACTAAGGTATTGATGCTTACCGATATTGCTTTTACATATAGTGCTAACAAACCTGATACCTGCATCTCTATAGCAGAAAAAGCCTTGCAAATGAGCGAAAAGATAGGTTTTGAGAAGGGGAAAGGCTGGGCTTGGAATAGCATAGGAATGGGCAACCGTAATAAAGGAAAATACACAGAAGCCCTTGCGATATTTCAAAAAGCCTTGCCTATTTTTGAAAAAATAGCTGATAAAAAAGGCATAGCCTATAGTTTGAATGGCATAGGGGCTATTTACAACTCTCAAGGCAATTATCCTTTGGCGTTGGAATATTACCAAAAAAGCCTGAAAATTAGAGAAGAAATAGGTGATAAACGAGGCATAGCCAGTAGTTTGGGCAACATAGGACTTATTTACGCCAATCAAGGCAATTATCCTTTGGTATTGGAATATCACCAAAAAAGCCTGAAAATCAGAAAAGCAATAGGTGATAAACAAGGCATAGCCATAAATTTGAATAACATAGGGAATAGTTACCTATATCAAGGCAATTACTCTTTAGCGTTGGAATATTACCAAAAAAGCCTGAAAATATTTGAAGAAATAGGCGATAAAGGAGGTATAGCCAATGGTTTGAATAACGTAGGGTATATTTACTTTGTTCAAGGTAATTATCCTTTGGCATTGGAATATCACAAAAAAAGCCTGAAAATAAAGGAAGCAATAGGCGATAAACAAGGTATTGCATCGAGTTTAAACAACATAGGGCATATTTACAACAATCAAGGCAATTATCCTTTGGCATTAGAACACTACCAAAAAAGCCTAAAAATCAAAGATGAATTAGGTGATAAAAATGGACAAACCTACTCACTTAACGGACTTGCTGACATAGCCCAAAAACAACAAGACTATGATAAAAGCATAGAATATGCCCAAAAAAGCCTGCAAATTGCTCAAGAAATCAAAGCTCCAGCAGAAATCAAAGAAGCAAGTCAAAGGCTCTACGAAACCTACAAACTGAAAGGCGACTATGTAAAAGCCCTCGAATACCATGAACTTTACAAAATTACCAATGACTCGCTTTTTAATGCAGACAAGGCAAAGAAAATAGCAAGCTTAGAATCTGTCGCTCAGATAGAACGCAAAAATAAAGAAATAGAGGTAGCTAAAAAAGATGCA
>JAYTNK010000668.1:0-3075 GCA_043748375.1 Cytophagales bacterium | reverse complement strand
CAGAATTATACAGAGGCTATTCGCTCTTATCAACAACTCCTTCAACTTAGCAAACTAAATGCTATGCACACAGAGGAACTGAAAGCATACGAAGGACTATCAAATATAGCTGTTGCCCAAGACGATCATAAAAAGGCTTTTGAGTATTATCACGAATATGTGAATATTATCAAAACCTATTTTTATACAAGAGAAAAGGAGCAAGTAGTTAAAAGAGCAGACTCAGAAAAAGCTCTTTTTAATTTGCAACAAAAAACCAACGAGTTAGAAAACGAAGAGAAAAGAAGTGGTTTATTAACCTATTCGCTTAGTTTTGTTATTATTATTGTACTCATAACACTTTTCTTCGCCATTAGGAACAACCGCCGTACTAATAAAATCAATCAGGTGCTCGCCCAACAAAAAGGCGAGATTGAACAGAAAAACACGATTTTAGAGGGGCAAAAATATAAAATTGAACAACAAAACGAAGCAATTAACCGTAAAAATGAAACTCAAGAGGCTACTTTCCGCGAAATAGAGCGAAAAAATAAAGATATAACCTCAAGTATCAATTATGCTAAACGTATTCAAGAATCTATCTTGCCTACCGAGGCGAAAATAGCAGAAGCCTTACCCGAACATTTTATATTTTTCCGCCCACGCGATATTGTAAGCGGGGATTTTTATTGGTTTACACAGCGTGAAGGCAAGATAATTATTGCCGCCTTGGATTGTACAGGACATGGCGTACCAGGGGCTATCATGTCCATGCTTGGTGATTCTTATCTAAATCAAATTATTAAGTCGCAGGGCGTTACAGACCCACAACTTATTTTAGATAGCCTTCACTTGAATATAGGGCTTGCTTTAAATCAAGAAGAAACACAAAACCAAGACGGCATGGATATTGCCATTTGTGTTATTGACCCACAGAAAAAAATTATGGAGTTTGCAGGCGCATCGCGTCCTGTTTTGCTCATACAAGATGGGAAAATGGAAGCACTCGAATCATGTAAATTACCCGTAGGCGGCTTCCAAAAAGACCGAGAGCGTATATTTGACAAACACATTGTTGATTTGAGCAAACCCACTTGGTTCTATGTGTACTCTGATGGATTTCAAGACCAGTTCGGTGGACTCAAGGGACGTAAATTTGCAAAAAATAGACTTGAGGAACTTCTTTTTGAGCTACACCCTAAACCAATGGTTGAACAAAAAAAATTACTAAATAAGACGCTTGTAGAATGGATGGGCGATAATCGCCAGATGGACGATATTTTAATTATGGGTGTGAAATTGCATTATTAGTTTTTTTTGTACCTTTGTACTTTATTCACATTTTACGAGTTTTCTTTTTGAGTAGCAAATGCCAATCACAAAAGATAAAACAGCTAATTTGCTACTCAAAAAGAAAACCCATCACATTTTGACTATCTTCCACACCCATAACCACATTTGTGCTACTTCTTGCCCCTCAAGACCATGGACGACATTTATATCAAAGAATCCCCTACCACTCCCGAAGTTCGCTTTATTGTTGCTACAGGCAACTTTGAAATAAAAGGCGTTTCTATCCCAGAGGATACAGAGGAGTTTTACAAGCCCTTGACTGAGTGGATAGAGAGATATCTGAAGACCCAAACTCCTGAGTGCGTTACTATGACGTTCAAACTCATCTATGTCAATACGAGTACTTCGGCAGTATTAGGCAAAATCATCAAAATTTTGGAGCCACCCGAAAATAATAAAGATTTGAAAATTAAGATAGAATGGTATTATGAGGCTGGCGACGAGGACATGAAGGACTTGGGCGATGACTTTCATTCTTTCACAGACTTGCCTTTTGAATTAGTTTCTTGCCAAGAAATCAGCTAACAATTTATTTTGAAAGCCCTACAAATTTTGTAGGGCTTTTGTTATACATAAATTCAAGCGCAAATTTTATTTTTCTTGCCTGCCCCTCCCCTCCCCGCTTCAAAAGAAGTTTGATATACCAAATCAAGCACCTTATTCGTTCTTAAGCTGATATTTGTTGTGCGCAAATCATTCTTTTTTGCGCCATTCTGCACATGAACATGATGTTTGTGTTCATCAAATTATTTTGTACCTCCTCCTAATCCCTTCACCTGCCATGTATCTCATCGACCAACACGCCAAGAAAATTATGGAAGAGTGCAAAGAACGTGCTAAAGACGCGGGCTTGTCCTTTGACGCTGACACATTGGAGTATATTGTTACCAACCGCGACATGTTGGAGTTATCGCCCAAAGTAATGATACCTACGTTGTATGATTATTGGGTACATGATGTAGAGGTGCTCAAGGAAATAGGCAAGTACAAAGTTTCACCTGCCAATCCTTATGAAACCGTTATCAATTCGCGCCCTGCCATTTCATTTTATAACGACAATAATCCAGATTGGTTGAACATCATGATTTTTTATCATGTGTTGGCGCATATCGATTTTTTTCAAAACAATAAAATGTTTGAGCGTACATGGAATGATGATTTTGTGGGGCAAGCACTTGCTGACAAACGCCTGATAGCGCAATTACGCCTTGAAAAAGGGCGTTGGGTAGATTATGTCTTAGAGTTTAGCCGTGCTATCAACAACTTGAATGGGTATTTTCCTGAGCTTTTCCATACCAATCTCACACCAGAAATGCAGGCAAGTTCCAAATTAGAATTCTATTTGGGCGATTTCCTTCAAACTATAGCTCATGCACCTGAAAGTGATATTTATAAGGAGGTGGCGCGTTACAATGTGTTGTTGGCAGAAAATGAGGATATGGCGGAAAACATATTTTTTTCAGATGTTAGAATCAAATACCCTGAATTTCAGGCAAAATATGCCCAATATCTTGTACAATTAACGCAAAAACCGAAGCCATTAGATATTATGGAGTTTATCCGCGATAACTCCCCTTTCCTGCGTAAAGACAGCAATCAGTGGATGAAGTCGGTTATGAGCGTAGTGCGTAACACTGCCATTTATTTTGAGCCTCAAATCCGTACTAAAATCATAAATGAAGGTTGGGCGAGCTATTGGCATGATACACTTTTTAGGCAAGATGACCGCATAAAAGGGCATGA
>JAYTNK010000667.1:0-2757 GCA_043748375.1 Cytophagales bacterium | reverse complement strand
GGCGATGAACGGACTACGCCTATTTGCAAAAAACTAAACAAAATAACCTTGCCTGCGAATGATAGCTTCTGGGATAACTATTACCCACCGAACCACTGGCGTTGCCGTTCTACGGTAAAAGTGGTCTATGACGAAAATCCTACTGCGGAACTCAAAAACTTGCCTACCGTAGGCAAGGAATTTCAAAACCATGTAGGCAAGACTTCGATAGTGTTTACAGAGGCACACCCTTATTTTGACAAACTGCCCGAAGCCATAAGCAAAGAACTACTCAAAAAAGCAAAGGACTATGGCAAATAGTTTAGCCGATGAACTCAAGCGAATGCAAACCGATTTCAAACTTTTGCAAAAGAACCTGCCGAAAGAAGTAGGCAATATCACGCGCAATAACTTCCTTGCAAACTTTGATAAAGAGGCATTTAATACCAACAAATGGACTCCCCGCAAGTTTGATGACGAAGGAAAAAAACGTAACTTGCTGGTAAAATCAGGCAAGCTCAGGCGTTCTATTCGCGTTACGGTAGCGCAATGGGGCAACATTCGCGTAGGTTCGAATATGGACTATGCACAAATACATAACGAGGGAGGCACTACCCACCCGAATGTTACGCCTCGTATGCGTAAATTCGCGTGGGCTATGTACTATAAAAAGAAAGGAAACGCAGGCAAGGTAGAAGATAGCACACGCGACAGCGACATTCGCAAATATACAAAAGCAAACAAAGTGGCTGGCTTCTGGCTTGCCTTAGCCCTTACTGATAAAAAGAAACTCACTATCAAAATACCCAAAAGACAGTATATGGGGCAAGATGCCGAACTTGAAAAGCAAATAACGGAACATATAGCACAAAGGGTTTCTGCACTACTCGGCAGAGAAGTGCGTGTGATAGTAAGACTTTGAAAATCATTAAAAATAAAATACTGTTTTAATAAGTAAATTTGTAAATAAGTATTTTATACCCTATCTTTGTGCTTCTATTAAAACATCAATACATACGTGTATGCACGCGAAGTTTTTACCGAAGTCATTTGTAGCGTGCTTTCTCGAAACCCGCCTTGCCTACTCGATACAGTAGGCAAGTGGTAAGGGGAAATAAAAAAGAAAAGAAAAAGGATAGGGAAAGATTTAGTTTGTTAAATTGACATCAAAAAAGCTACGCTCATTGAGCGTAGCTTTTTTTAGCTTGTGCCAACGTTGGCAGAAGCTGTGTTCATAAACCGCGTTCCTTGCCTGCTGGGTGTGGATTTTGTCTGCTGGGGCTGTCTATCATATCTCTACCCCAGTCTATTATTTTGTCAAACGCTTGGTATTCAGCCGTATAAAAATAGCTCCCCTGCTCGAATTGTTGCGCGAGGTGCGTATGTGGAATAACTTGCCTGTGCGCTACGAAGTATGGCGATTCGGTCGCTTTCCTTGCCTGCACTACACCTGCTATTTCTATGATTTTCATATCGAGGGTTAGGCGACAGAAAACAAAGTAGTCAGGGCGTTTTTGTAAGGCAGGCAAGGTGATTTGCATAGGCATGGCATTGTGACTACTGCATTTCACATCAAACAAAATGCCTTTAATCCTAAAATCAAAGTCGTCTGTATCAGTATATTGCGTACTGTCTTCTTGCACTTCCACCCCATTGGCGCGGAGCAGACGAACTACAAACTTTTGGGCTATCTGTCCGCTGGCTATGCGCAAAAACTGTTTGAATGTGTCTTGCGTTGCGTCCCACCCTTTATGAAAGTGTGTATAGCCTAACGACAGCCCCGCATAACGCAAAGCTTCGAGGTAGGTTTCGTGGTCTATCAATAGTTTCATTTTTCTACACTAACAATTCAGGGTTTTCAAATACATTGCCTATGATTTCAAGATACTTTTCTGTGTTTTGATAAGCGAAAGTACCATAATGAAAAATTTGAGAAAAATTGACGCAGTCAAACATAATGTCAGGACTTCGTTTTACTACAGCGATGCGGATAGGCTTCTCCTCGCCTCCTATTACGTGTCCCCATTGCACAATATCTCCTTCGTATATGTCCTTGCCGTTCATATCTTTCAACCCTACGGAAAACATAAATACAGTATCAGATATTTCAAACTCAAAAATATCATACTGCATAATGAATCCATCATATGCTTGTACCCAAGCGCGTAGCTTAGGTGGGTTTGTTTCGAAAATATTCATATACTGTAAGCACATTTTACAAGTTTCACATCAGGGAAATCACTCAAATCGTTGCTACCATCTACAGCTACCCAATAAGGGATTAGCCTGAGTAAATACCGCACTTTTTTTTGCAAGACGTATCTCGGCACATTGAACATACCTAAACTTATTCTATGTCTTGCCACATCCCTGTATCGCAAAGCTTGCATCACAGACGTGCAGTTGTAGTCTATTTCCACAAGCCTTAATTCCGTTGTTTTCATATCATCAATCTTGCTTTAGTGTTTGTGAGCACCTCAAATCGTTGTATAATTTGCGAGGCGTGGGCAGGCAAGATTTCTGCCATCACGCAAGTTTTGCCTTGCGATTCTGCCGCTAATAAGGTAGTCCCTGAACCACCGAAAACATCTAAGACGAGTCCGAATGGCTTTACAAACATATCCAGCAGGCGCATCATTACTTCCATCGGTTTGCGTCCCTTGAAAGGCGTATCATAAGCGTCTTGTGTAGGCTTTACAGTGGTTTCGATGACCATAAAGTCTTGGTCTTTTCTATGCACAGAGCCTTTTGAGAAAAGGACGAGGCTATTGAAATTCG
>JAYTNK010000666.1:0-18069 GCA_043748375.1 Cytophagales bacterium | reverse complement strand
TTTGGATGAAAGAAAATGATATTACACATGAACAAATTGATGAACTCGTACAATATCTAAAAACAGAAAAAACTTAAAAAAGATTTCCGCAGTTATCAGAAGCTGTAAAAAAACAAGTTATTTATTTTTTATTTTCAAAAACAAATGAGTAATCTTTCAGAACGTGATGCACAAGTAATTTGGCATCCTTATACCCAAATGAAATTGGCAGACTTGCCTGTAGCCATTGTGCGAGGCGAAGGGGCTTATTTGTATGATGCACAAGGCAATGCGTACTTAGATGCCATAGCTTCATGGTGGACAAACCTGCACGGACACGCACACCCGTATATTGCAGAGGCTATCAGTAGGCAAGCACATACACTCGAACATAGTATTTTTGCAGGCTTTACCCATGAGCCTGCTGTGGCTTTAGCGGAACGTTTATTGGCTAAATTACCCAAAAACCAAAAGCGTGTCTTTTATAGCGATAATGGCTCAACAGCTGTAGAAGTTGCCTTAAAAATGGCTTTACAATACGGGCATAACTTCGGCAAACCTCGCAAACGCATTATAGCCTTTCAAAATGCCTATCATGGCGATACTTTCGGTGCTATGTCCGTAGGGGCAAGGTCTCCTTTTTCTGAACCTTTTCGCCATCATTTATTTGAGGTAGATTTTTTGCCCTTGCCTACCACAGAGAATTTGGAAGAAGTAAAAAATGCCCTACTCAAATTACTTATGAGTCGTGATGTCGCAGCTTTTATTTTTGAACCCTTAGTACAAGGTACGGCAGGAATGTTATTATATGAAGCCACACATTTAGACGTATTATTGAAAATATGCCGCGAGCATGGTATCATAACGATAGCAGACGAAGTAATGACAGGCTTTGGGCGCACAGGCAAGCTGTTTGCTTGTGATTATTTGCAAGAAAAACCAAGCATCATGTGCTTCTCAAAAGGACTTACAGGCGGATTTATGCCTTTAGGCGTTACAACTTGCTCACAAGATATTTACGAGGCTTTTTTATCTACTGACCGCTACAAAACATTCTTCCATGGACATTCATACACGGGCAATCCGCTTGCCTGTAGTGTAGCTTTGGCGAGTTTAGATTTAGTGGATAAGCCTACCTTTGAAGCTGATTTACAACGTATCGCAGGCAAGCACAAGACGTTCATGGCACACATTGCTACACACCCACACGTAAAAGAAGTGCGCCATTTGGGGACTATCATAGCCGTAGAAATAGCGGTAGGCGAGTCCTCTTATTTTAGTGATTTACGCGATAAATTATATAACTTCTTCTTAAATAAATACTTGCTTCTGCGTCCTTTAGGCAATATTGTCTATATCTTGCCTCCCTACTGCATTACAAATGCTGATTTAGATAGATGTTATCAAGCAATAGAGGAGGCAATAGACAACGTGTAATACATAGGCTTATCTTCAAATAATTACAAATAATCTTTGCTTTTGCATATCTTTTGCCGATGCATATTCGTTTTAATAGTGTAAAACCTACTATCTATTTTTCAAATACGCTCTATGTCGCTTATAACCTCGAAGTTAATAACTCACCCTTCAGACCATGCAAAAGCTGTTATAGCGTCAGAGCGCAGGTTTGAAAACGCCTTCCAGTCCATATCACGCTTGGTACTCGATGGCAAGGATTCTATCCGCAAGGTAAATGTAAATGGCTTGCCTACCTATGACTTTCGCGTATTTCGCGATGGGCGAAAACACGCCATAGGTATGTATGACGAAATTAATAGCTTTGTTTCTTTTGTCAAAGATGCCGCAGAAGGTGGCTCATCAGCAGAAATGGCATTCGTACTTATTGGCGAACCTGGCAATGGTAAGACGTATTTTGTTGATTTTCTGAACAAAATTTACCGCGACTTTATGGGCTTGCCTGAAAATCGCCGCTATACATTCAAATTCAAAAACCTAAGCAAACTTGGGGGGTATGGAAAAATAACCGACATCGAATCTCAAACTTTTGAAGACCCGATGGTATTGCTCATGAACTTATACGAAAACAGCGAGCAAAACAAGGAATTTATTACGCAGTTGGGGGCCTCGCCTACACAAATTGATACTTTTTACAAAAACTACAGGTCGCTGGGCGCGTGTTCCGATTTTATCTTGAATGAAATTCGCAACTATACACAGGGTGATGTGGACAAGATGTTGCAAGACTTTGTTGAAATAATGCCTATTCCTATCAGCGAATCGCGTGGAACGCTTACAGGCAAATACGCTGCAAAAGATAAAATAACCTCGTCTGCCGTAGATTTACTGGGCGAAGAGTCTATTTTGCGTCTTTTGCATATTACAGATACCAATAACCCCTACCGTTTTGACCTTCGTAGAGGCGCATTGGCGCGTGTGGCGGGTGGCGGTATTCACTTTGCAGACGAAGTATTTAAAAACAAAAAAGACCTTATTCAGGTTTATTTGGGCGTAATTCAAAACCGAAGCATCGAAATTGAAGGCTTTAAATGGCCTCTCGATATGCTTATCATTGCCACAAGTAACAACGCGGAATTTGGACGCTTTTTAGAAGAGAAAGAACAAGCTCCTATTGTAGATAGGTGTCGCTTGTGCTATATGTCGCACAATACCAACTATAGATTGCAAGAACAATTAACTGCTTTCGCTATTGGTGGGCAAGAAAAAACAACTTTTACAGGCGAAAAACTACACATCGACCCTAACCTCAATTATTCGCTCTCGGTTGCAGTTACGCTTTCGCGTATGCCTCCTTCTGATAAACTTACGCCCATTGAAATGATGAAACTTGCGGCAGGCGAGGTGGCAGGCGAGAAAAGTATCAAGGCGCTCACAGAAGTTATAAATGACCTGAATACTGAACCAGATGTTACAAAACGCTTTGGGCAAAAAGGGTTGGGACACCGCAACTTAGGGCGCGCTGTGCAAATTCTGCTCGAAAGATCGGAAACCCAAGAAGGTAAATGTATGTATGCAGGAGATGTATTTCCCGCATTGGAAAGCGTGATTTTGGATTATGTGCGCGATGCTACTGACCAAGCCAAATACCTGAAAGATGTAAAAATTGCACGCGGATTGCACCGCAAAAACGTCATGAGTGCTATTTTTAATGCTTACATGGACGAACCCGATGCCATTCAACGCGATGTATTAAATTATGTAAATATGGTGATAGGCATTGATGCAAAAAGCTTAGGGGCAAATCGAATTTGGACATATAAAGACCCACAAACAGGTAAAATCGTACCGCTCAAAATTGATGAAACATTCATAGATAGCGTGGAAGAACGCTTAGGGCTAAAAAACCGAGAACAAAAACAAAGTTACCGCACAACTATCGCTAAAATATACGGGCAAAAAATATTGCAAGAGCCTACGTATGATTTCATGGACAACAACGAATTGGTGAAAGCCGTTACTGATGTCCGCCTAAAATCTGATGTAGCAGGTGCAGGTAGTTTAGTAGGTGCGCTCTCGAACCGAACCAATGAAGAAAACCAAAAACTCTATAACCGTATGCTCGATACGATGGAAAACAAATTAGATTATTGCCGAACTTGTGCCTTGAAAACAATAGAATACTTCTGCACACAAGATGATGCAAACTAATTTTGAGTATGGGGAAAGGCACAAACAAAGGTTTGTGCCTTTTTCATGCAATTTATACTTGTAAAAAAGTAAAAAAAATAGCACTAACTGTATATATCAAACTATTAGATATGAAAATATATCCCAACAAAAAAAGAGCTGACCGCAACCAAACACTTACTATAGATGCTTCTGAAATGCAGCAATTAAGCGAGAAACTTTTGCAACCCACACAAAAGATAACCCTATCTGACATTACCAATAAAACAATTTGCGCTGATTTATTCGAAATAATAGATTTACTACCCAAAGGTTTTGCAGATTTAATCATCATAGACCCACCGTACAATCTATCCAAAGATTTCAACGGCTATAAGTTTAAAGCGAGTTCTGAAAGTGATTATATTGATTATCTGAGGTCTTGGTTTCCAAAAGTTTGTGAATTATTAAAGCCGAACGGCTCACTATATTTGTGCGGGGATTGGAAGTGTACTTCTGCGCTTCAACAAGTAATGGAAGAAAACCTAATCATCCTCAACCGAATTACTTGGCAACGTGAAAAAGGACGTGGTGCTACACAAAATTGGAAAAATGGCATGGAAGATATTTGGTTTGGCGTAAAAACAGAAAAAAACTATTATTTTAATGTGGAGGCAGTGAAAATTAAACGGAAAGTACTTGCTCCATACAAAGAAGATGGAAAGCCAAAAGATTGGGAGGAAACAGAAGATGGTAATTTTAGAATGACATACCCCTCTAATTTTTGGGACGACATCACCATTCCCTATTGGTCGATGCCCGAAAATACAGACCACCCCACACAAAAACCTGAAAAGTTGATAGCCAAATTACTGCTCGCAAGTTGTCCTATTGGTGGCTTTGTATTTGACCCGTTTTTAGGCTCTGGCACAACTTCTGTAGTGGCTAAAAAATTAGGCTATCAATATGTAGGCATAGAAATGAACCAAGAATATGCGTGCTGGACAGAAAAAAGACTCGAATTAGCCGAAAACGATAAAACGATACAAGGCTACCAAGAAGGGGTGTTTTGGGAACGGAACTCCATGAAATACAAAAAAAAGCGGTTATAAATATGGTTCTTCGAAAGTTATTATGGGATAGCCACGCTGTAAGCGTCTGTTATACACTTTAGCATCCCGCAAAAGCCTGAAAAACAGATTCTTACAGCATGACTGCTCATATATTTTGGTAGCTTCCACTATAACTTTAGAAGAATCATAAATATTTAACACCTCGCCTGCCTATGTAGGCAAGGTGAAAACAGCTTTGCAAAAATTTTAGGACATTCGAGAAGTATTTTGTTATACACCCCGCACCCTAAAAAAAACACTTCAGCAAAAAAAAAGGGAAATAATTGCTTTTCTCAAAAATATAGCGTTACTTTGCATCATAAAATAAATAGGCGTGTAACAACGCCTTTTCAAACACCATTTTGGTTCTTTTTTTACAGAACTAACTACTCTTAACAAATTTAACAAAAATCTAAAAACTATGGAGACCTTGCCTGCCGAACTCCTCACATGGAAAGAAATATGCCAACAATACCTAGAGGCTATCTCGGCTTAGACTTTTTCAAAGGCAAAAAGCTAATGATTGATTTTGAAAAACAAGTTCTAATTTTAATATAATAATTTTTTATTTATAACAAATCATACAACCAAAAATAAAATGTCTTTAACCGAAATTGCCATCAAAAGACCAAGTCTTATCGTGGTTATCTTTTCCGTACTCACTTTCCTGGGGTGGTTCAGCTACAATACATTGGGCTACGAACTATTGCCCAAAATGGACTTTCCTGTTTTTAATGTGATGACCATTTATCCTGGGGCTTCGCCTTCAGAAGTGGAAAACTCCGTTACCAAAAAAATAGAAGATGCTGTTGCTTCTTTGGAAAGCATCGAAAACATTCGTTCTTATTCGCAAGAAGGCGTATCGTTGGTTTTTGTGCAACTAAAACCAGGCACCAAAACTGATAAATCTATGCAAGATGCCCAACGCAAAGTGAACGCTATTGTGGCGACCTTGCCTAAAGACATCAGGGCACCTGGTATAAACAAAATTAGCTTTAGCGAAATGCCTATTATTCGAATCGGCATTACCGCGCAAATGCAACCCACTGAATTGTACGATATTGTAAAACAACGCGTGCAGCCCTCTATTTCGAGGATTGCGGGGGTAGGACAATTAAGCGTAGTAGGGGGTGAAGAACGCGAAATTCGCGTAAATATTGACGCGAAAAAATTAGATGCTTATCATTTGTCTATCCTCCAAGTGCGTCAGGCTATCCAAAGTTCTAACATGGACTTCCCCACAGGCAAGATTAAAACTTCTGAAAACCAAAATATTATTCGTTTGGCAGGCAAGTTTAAAACCTTGAAAGACCTAGAAAATGTGGTAGTGGCTACAGATGAAAACGGCTCGCCTATCCAACTTTCTAAAGTGGCAGAGATACAAGACACCCAAAAAGAAGCAGAAAGCAAAATGGCTATCAACAAAAAAAGTGCTATAGGTTTAATGCTTATCAAGCAATCTGATGCCAATTCTGTCAAAGTAAAACAAGATGTATTGAAGGAACTTGCCTCCTTAGAGCAAGAATACAAAGCTGAAGGCGTAAAATTTGAAATTGCGCAAGATACGACAGTCTTTACGATGGAAGCGGCTGATGCCGTGATGCACGACTTAGGCATTGCCATTCTATTGGTGGCTGCAGTAATGTTATTGTTTTTGCACAGTTTGCGCAATGCACTGATGGTGATGATAGCCATTCCAGCGTCTTTGGTAACGACTTTTATTGGTATGTTTATCTTTGGCTTTACGCTGAATTTGATGACGCTTTTGGCACTTTCTTTAGTGGTGGGTATTCTGGTCGATGACTCCATTGTGGTCTTGGAAAATATCCAACGGCACATGGAAATGGGCAAAGATAGACGCACTGCAGCCCTTGATGGGCGAAATGAAATTGGCTTTACGGCTATTTCTATTACGTTGGTCGATGTGGTGGTTTTCTTGCCTATCTCCTTAGTAGATGGGATTATTTCGAATATCATGCGCCAATTCTGCTTAGTGGTGGTCGTTTCTACGCTGATGAGCCTTTTCGTATCATTCACGATAACGCCACTGTTGGCTTCTCGTTTTGCTAAATTAGAACATTTGAAAGGTACAAATCCTTTTACATGGGTGTTATTGATGTTTGAAAAAGGTTTAACAGCCTTTACGCAGGCGTATGGAAGCGTATTACGTTGGTGTTTGAGCAATATTTTCACGCGCTTAACAGTCTTAAGCATTACTTTTGCTTTGTTTATTGGCTCATTTATGTTGGTAGGTTATGGTTTTATTGGAGGCGAGTTCGTGGCTATGGGCGACCAAGGCGAGTTCATTATCAATGTAGAATTGCCTAAAGATGCTATCCTTGACCAAACCAGCAAAATCACCGAAACGGTAGAAAACGCTTTATTGAAATACCCTGAAATTACGAAAGTGATTACCTCTGTAGGTGCCTCAAGTAGTATTTTAGAGCCACAAGGCTCAGCTTACAAATCGGAGATTAACGTAAAAATGGTGCCTAAAGGAGAACGCAATATTTCATCAGACTTCATGGCAAACCGTGTGAAAAACGACCTTACTTCTATCATACCTGGCGCAAAAATTCAAACCAGCCAAATGTCTATCATGGGAGGCGCAAACGATGCTCCTATCCAAATCATATTCAGAGGCTCGGATACAGATGTGCTTTACAAATATGCCGAGAAAATAAAAGAAAAAGCCAAAAAAGTAGCAGGCGCATCTAGTACAAAACTTACTGTAGAAACAGGAAATCCTGAAATCAACGTAACCCTTGACAAGCGTAGAATGGCTGAATTGGGGCTTACGATGGATATGGTAGGTGGCGTGATGCAAACTGCTTTCAGTGGTTACAATGACTCAAAATTCAAACCCAATGTATATGAGTATGACATCAACGTAAAACTTGATGCCTTCAATCGCCGAAGCATTGTCGACCTCGAAGCACTCAATTTTATGAACAGTCGCGGAGAACAAATCAAGCTAACGCAATTTGCTCAAGTTACCCAAACTACAGGCGCAGCGCGTCTTGAGCGTAGGTCGCGTGTATCTGCCGTAACGCTTGAATCACAAGTAGTGGGCTTGCCTGTAGGCACAGTAGGGGGCGATATGTTGAAAATAGTAGCCGATAATCCTATGCCAAAAGGTGTTTCTATGGACTTAGACGGCGATTTGAAGATGCAAGGAGATGCCGCAGGCAGTATGGGTGTAGCCTTATTAGCGTCCATTTTGTTTGTATATTTGATTATGGTTGCTTTGTATGATTCCTATATTTATCCTTTTGTGGTCTTGTTTTCTATTCCTGTAGCCTTAATTGGGGCGTTGTTAGCCCTCGCGCTCACGATGCAATCGATGAATATATTTTCTATGTTGGGTATGATTATGCTCATTGGTTTGGTCGCAAAGAATGCTATTCTATTGGTGGATTTTACCACCCAACGCAAAAATGAGGGCGTATCTACGCTTGACGCGTTGATAGAATCAGGACAAACGCGGCTCCGCCCTATCCTCATGACTACCGTAGCGATGGTGATTGGTATGCTTCCGCTTGCGCTTGCGAATGGTGCAGGGGCAGAATGGAAAAATGGCTTGGCATGGGTATTGATTGGTGGTTTGACAAGCTCCATGTTTTTGACTTTATTGGTAGTGCCTGTTATTTATCAACTGACTGATTACACGATAGCTTTGGTAGGCAAGCTCATTGAAATGGCGGTAGGCAAGCCTAAAAAAGAAAAAATAAGCTTGGCTAAAAAATAATTTTTGAAGACAGCTTTTCGTAAGTTTTCTTTGATATGCAAACGCTCCTTGCCTACGTAGGCAAGGAGCGTTTTATCGAGTAGGATATACTGTCTTATTCGGTTATTTGGGAGGCAAGTTGTGCTTGACTGAGCAGTTGCAATCCTCGCAAATAATCAAGTTCGGCAGCTTCGAAAAAATACCATTCGCCATATTTCAGCTTATTTAAAAAGCGTTGTTGCAAGGCCTGTTCTAGCTTTACAGCTTCGGTTTGATTGCGAGTAGGAATAGCCATAACTAATATTAATTCCTTTGCTACCGTTTTAAAGTGCTGTTTTCGCTTGCCTACCGCTTTGCTTCTGCCCATTTTGTGCAAATTTGTTTGAGGGTTAAAAAATACATAGACAAAACAATCTGCGTCGATGCCAAACACGTGCATAAGATTTGCTGTAGTAACTTCTATTTCGGTCAGCCGTTGTATTTCGTGGGTTTGGCTGTTTTCTATAGCAACGAGGCGCGTTTCGAAAGTCAAGAGAGTAGCTTCTAATAAGGCGATGTGTTGTTTATCGGCTTGTTGGTCAGCTAATAATTGCGTGAACAATCGCTTCAAATAGCGCAAATACTTGCGGGCTTTCAAAAAATTATTGTCTAATTTAATGGAATAGTCCCTATGTTCGAGTCGCGTCAAAAACGTAAGCGCAAGATTATGTAGATTCTCTTCGCAGAAAATAAAGTATTTTCGAGCTTGTCTGCCTTTTATATTTTTCTCAACCATAGACAATTCTTTAGCCACTTGGATAGGCAACAAGTAGTCTGTATATTCATTAAGATTGCCCTGAGCTGTTACTCTATTTTGAGTAACAGCTATAAAATCCTTGTTTTCGATAAAATCATACTCTTGGATACGACGTTTTATCCAGTCATTAAAACGTGTTCCTATCTCCAAAAAAGCGTAGAGTTCACGTGCAGAAACTACTTGCCTGCCCTCATCATTTAGCTCAACCCTCATAAGAGGAGCTTCGTTTTCATTTGCATTTGTCGCAAATTCGTTGTTACTTTGCATCGGTACATTTGTAAAGATTGAACCATAGCCCCTTGCAGTTTTTCTAATTCGTTGCTTGGGGCTTTTATATCTTAAGTCCAAATATAAAAGATAAGATTGTATTTTCAAAATGTTTTATCGAGTAGGATATACTGTCTTATTCGGTTATTTGGGAGGCAAGTTATGCTTGACCTACCCACACAAAAACAACCGCGCTAAACCTTTTTTGCAAACTGACAAAACCAAAAGAGGTTATCTGAAAAGGGTAGCCTCTGTTTTTGTTACCAAATTTTATATAGTTTATCGAATTGTCATGCTGAACGGAGTGAAGTATCTCAATTTTAAATAGCGATATATCAAAGAAAAACAAGATTCCTCACTTCGTTCAGCATGACAAAATGAGTGGTTTTCTCTCTCCACAAAAATTGCTATAGAATCAAATATTTCATAAAACTTTACCTATACACAAGCAAATGACAGCCTATGAGTCATCAAAATAGTTGATTTAAATTATTTAGCGCATAATGTAGAAAAAATATTATGGCTTAAAATACGCTTTTAACCAAATAAAAGTGTGTTTTTTGCTAAATTACCCAATAAGGTATTTTGTAGGGGAGTAAAAACAGATTCAAAGATTTCACAAACGTTTTCGCTTTTTGTTTTGTCCAATTAAAATAGTAATTTTGCAAGATTTTTTTGCAATATTCTTTTCCCTACTCTTATGGAAACTCTCGTCGATGACAATTCGGTATTCGCTCAACTTGGTCGTTATGAACATGAACAAGTAGTGTTTTGCCATGATAAACAAACAGGACTCAAGGCTATCATAGCCGTTCATAATACTGTGCTTGGACCTGCGGCAGGTGGCACGCGTATGTGGGCATACCAAAACGAAGCTGATGCTTTGCGTGATGTATTGCGCCTTTCGCGTGGTATGACTTTCAAAAATGCTATCTCAGGCTTAAACCTTGGCGGTGGCAAAGCTGTCATCA
This sequence comes from Cytophagales bacterium, assembly GCA_043748375.1. Lineage (GTDB taxonomy): Bacteria > Bacteroidota > Bacteroidia > Cytophagales > Microscillaceae > RDXI01. The sequence goes on along the minus strand of JAYTNK010000666.1, from coordinate 7,632 downwards.
TAGGCGATGCACGTACCCAAAAAACTGAAATGCTGTTTCGCTCTTTTGGTAAATTTGTAGAGAGTTTGGGAGGCAAGTACATCACAGCTGAAGATGTAGGAGTTGGCACTGCCGACATTGAACATATAGCCATGCAAACCAAGCACGTAGCAGGCAAGCCCGAATACATGGGCGGCAGCGGCGACCCGTCGCCCGTAACAGCATACGGGGTGTATATGGGTATGAAAGCAGCAGCAAAGAAAAAATACGGCTCAGACAGCTTACAAGGGAAAAGAATCCTTGTACAAGGAGTTGGAAATGTTGGCTCGCACCTTATTGGGCATTTGGTCAAAGAGAATACCAAAGTATATATTTCTGATTTTTATGATGACCGCGCTAAAGAAGTGGCGCAGAAACATAAAGTCGAAGTAGTCGACAAAGATGTTGTGTATGACCTTGACATAGATATTTATTCGCCTTGTGCTTTGGGTGCTACCTTGAACGACATCACCATTCCTAAACTAAAATGCCAAATTATAGCGGGTGCGGCAAACAATCAACTCGAAGATGAGAAAAAACATGGCGATATGTGCAAGGCACATGGCATATTGTACGCGCCCGACTTCTTGATAAATGCGGGTGGTATCATCAATGTTTATTACGAAATAATGGGCAATTACAATCGCGAACGCGCCCATAAACACGCTGAACGTATTTATGATTATGCGCAAAACATTTTTGATACCGCTGAAAAAGACGATATCAATACCCATCGCGCTGCGCTACGCCTCGCACTTAAACGTATAGAGGACGCAGGCAAGATAAAAATGCGTATGTAATTGATTGAATAGGCTAATTTTACAGTTTGGCAATCTACTTATGGTTGCCAAACCGTAAAATTATTATTTCCATCGAAACGGGCATAATGTCCTGCTCGAATAAAAACACCTTGCCTGCCTACAAGTGCAAGCCTATTTGTTGAGTATTTTATGCTTTCTCTGCTACTCCTTCAAAGTTTAAGGACGCAGAATTCATGCAATAACGTAAGCCTGTTTCTTTCGGACCGTCAGGAAACACGTGACCAAGGTGTGCGTTACAACTTCCACACACAGCTTCTATGCGTATCATACCATGTGCCGTATCGCGCACTTCTTTCACTGCCGTTTCACTCACCGCTTTGTAAAAACTTGGCCACCCTGTACCCGAATCATACTTCGTATCGGAGCTAAAAAGAGGGGCATCACAACAGATGCAATGATAAACACCTGTGCCTTTAAAATTGTAATACTTGCCTGTAAAAGCTCGCTCTGTGGCACTACATTGGGTTACATTATACTGCTCGGCAGAAAGTTTGGCTTTTAGCTCTTCAGCAGTAGGAATTTTATTTTCCATAAAGATGGGTGTGATTTCCGATATTAAGTGCTTGTTATTTATTTTTTATTTGAAAACGAGCTATTTTTGAAAACATTTTATACAAATAAATAGTTCTTTTTTCATCACATTAGTAATATTGTTATCAAACTGCAAAGTAACAAAACCAACATTGATAAGTTATAAACTTCTCAATATTGGTTCTGGGTAAATATTATGATAAGGATACTTGAAAAACAAAACAAACTATTTGTCGTAGGGGAAGTTACGCGCAATTTGACGCATAATCCTGTCTATCAAATCATCTGTAGAGCTGCCCACACCACCTGCTACTTGGCGGTCGTAACGCCACAATAATTCGCCGTCAGTACCATTATTGATAGACATCATCACTTTTGCTTCATTGGTTTTCATACCAAAGCCCGTAAGAAAGCCTACAACCATTGCTCCACCTTCTGAAACAGGCTTATCTGTAATCAGACTTCCACTAATAATGGCATCAACGCCCAATATTTTAGCTACTTGGTCTTTAGTAAAAGTATCTAAATTTTCTATTGTGATTTGATTTTGAGCCAAGAGAGCGTTTGTTTTAGCAACATCTTGAAATGTTACAAAATACTTACTTGATTTACGCAACAAGAAAGTGTACATACTATTTTGTATGTTCGTTGCCTCTTGTTTTTGTTGCTTATTAATGTCTTCTTGTGTAACATTTTTAGGCATTTTTTTCATTTTGATAGTAACCTGATAAGGTAAAATAGCTACCGTTTTGTGTAGCGAGGCAATTTCTTTTAGTTTAGGGTTTTCAAATATTTTCTTATTTGATTGTGCTTGGACTGTAACAAACAATAAAAAACAAAAAACAAACAAAGACCCTTTCAAAAATGCAAATTTCATAAATATTTTTTTAAATAGTTTTGCTTACTCTATACGCTTTTCAGCTACCGCGTTTGTACTATGCAAAAGCAAATAAAAAATCGCATAATAAAAAATAGTGCGTGTTCTTTTTGACTATCAGATAGCACCCCACAGATAAAAATAGCTTATTTTTTTATAAAATTACGATATTTTTTATTGTTTTAATTTTTGCAAAGATACAAAAAAATACAAAAGCAAGCCTTTTTAGGGCTTGCTTTTGAAAAAATTATTGGTTTCTAATATCCCCTGTTTTTACAGGGGTTCCTTCTACTTCGTAACCGTACTGTCCGAAAAGGAGATACCACTTTCTTTTTTGATAAACTACCCCATCTATCAGACAATCATAATCTTTGCCTGCACTTTCGATGGCGCGGTCTGTGGCTTCTTTTAGATTTGGGCGACCAAGTGGTATGCCAAAAATAACTACTACGTAGTCTTTACCTGTCACTCGATTCCCCTTACTTTCGCTGGGAAGTTTCATCGTTACATTTTTAGAACTAATGGTCGTAAAGTCAATCAGTCTGTAGGTGCAACTGCTGGCACACAAAAGCGTAGCCAAAGAGATAATAATAAGGGTTTTGTTCATAGAACTAACTATTGTAATGAAATAAGGTTTTTAATTAATACCTTATGCAAAGGTAATACAAAGATGTTGTATTACAAAAATATATTGTTGTTTTTTTATATATTTTTACTGCTGTTAGTAGAGGATAAGCAAGTTTTTATCCATACATTCTAATTACAACCTAAATTTAACAAATAAGTATGCGCAGAGTCGAATTATATCAGTTTTTATAAACACAACAGCGCAAAATTATTGTTCCACACGCTTTGGCAGATAAAACCGATAATATACAGCCGAACCTTTCTGCTCTTCTTTATTCGTGCCTATAAGCGTGCTGGCTTGCCTTATCTGGTCGGCTATAATGCGAAAGTCTACATTTTTATCGCGTGAAGCTATCGTGTACGTAAGCGCATTTTTTACGACAGCTGCCTTGGTCTAATGCTATCAAGTCAAGTTTAGCAACAAAAGCGCAAAAGAGAGGCACAAGCAAACTACTCGATTTAATAGACTCTCGTCAAAACGTAGTAACAAAATAAGCTAAATCATTGATTTTACTTTTTTATGTATATAGTAGTTATTTGTAACAGTACGTGCAAAATCATTTTTTATGGTGGAGGCAAATGCTTTTTGGTCTTATAAAGGTTATTAAGTTATAAAATAATTAATATATTCATCATTATCATCATGGTGTGGATAAGTCAGCCTTTTAAAAACACCTCTTGTACTATAGTCATAATGCCAAAAAAATATTAACAATGTAAACAACTGATTTACATTGTTTTAACAGGCTTATCCACAAAGTTATCCACAAACGATACTAAGACGTGCTTAAAAAATAAGCGTGGATAAGTGCCTGAAAAATGTGGATAAGACTGTTAATAACTCGTGGATAAAAACGTACTTATCCACATTTTTCCAAAACGTGAAAAGTTATACACTTTCTATCCACAAAAAAACGAATGTTACCCACAAGTTACCCACAGAAAAACAGGGGTTATCCACACTTTATAAACAAACTTGTGGATAACTTGTTTATAAGGTGTGGATAAAAACCATAGTTATCCACCGTGTAAATGCTCTAATGTGGACAAGTAGGGTGGTTATCCACACTGTTGTCCACAGGTTATCCACATTGCCTTTAAGATGTGGACAAGTATAGGCAATAAAAATACGCACCTACAGGCGCGTATCTTACACAAAAACAGTTAATTAGCTTATAAACTATTTTTTTCGCTTCATGGCATAATTGCTACTACGCGACATTTTTTGCGACATCATGTAATCCATTTCGGGCATATTCTGCATTTCCTCTAATTTTTGTTCGTAGGCAAGGATAGCTTCATGTTGTTTTTTTAGCTCGTCATCAGGAGGCACGAGTTGGAAATGTGTTTCTAAATACATTTTTATTTGCGCTATAATTTGTTTTGCTCCTTCAAAATCTCTTGCATCTGCTTTCAGAATAGCCTGCTCAAACATATCATTTGCTTCAAACAATGCCACTTGCGCAATAACAGCTTTATTGATACCCGTTATAAACGCTTCTTTGTCTTGGGTAGGCAAGATGTGAATCTTGTGTGTGGTAGTTTGGTGTTTGAAAGTAGTTACTACATCATCAAAATCAAGCGCGACTGTTAAGTCTATAGCGGTTTCAAAAGGCTTAACGACCTCAAATTTTAGTAAAATAGCTTTCTTTTCTTCCGAAAAAACATCATTGAAATTTACTTTTACTGCATTATTTTCCAAAGAGGTAGGATAGCCGTATGCCTTTACAAATTTAAGATGCTTTTCTGGGAACGCAACGCTTAGTTTCGCATTTTGCGCCACTACCGATAACAGCCCTGATAGCTCTTGTGCAAAAATAGCAGGAATCTCATCAGGCTTGCCTATGAAATAGTAATTGCCGCCGCCATATTCTGAAAGGTTGGTCATGAGTACTTCATTAAAATCCGCTCCTACACCGAAAGTAGAAAGGGCGATGCCATCTGCTCTAAAACGCTCTTGGGCTATTTTTTGTAGTTGAATAGGCTCAGTTACGCCTTCATTCGCCAAGCCATCAGACAATAGCAACACACGATGCACATAATTCGGAACTTTCGTACTGCCCACTTGTTTGTAACCTTCCAGCATACCACCACTTAAATTAGTCATGCCCCTTTCTTGTATTTGATTGATGAGGCGTTTTAAGTTACTTTTGTTGGTTACTTTCGCAGACGCGCTTACTACGTCTATCGTGCTATCATATTCTACGACAGATAAAAAATCGTCTTGTGTAAGGTTATTAACCACGAAATCCATCGCCTTCTTTGCGTAGGCAAGTTTTTCGCCGCCCATAGAGCCGCTATGATCAATCACAAGTGAAATATTAAGCGGAATACGCTTTTGTTCACTTTCAAACTTAGCCCCTTCAAGTTCAAAATAGACGAACAGGCTTGTTTTGGGTGAATTGGATAGCCAATAATTGTTTTCTGCAACACATTGAGTTTTCATATAATAAAAAGGGGAGATGAGTAGTAAATTGAAAACCAAATGTAACCTATAAAAATATATTTTCCAAATAAATAAACGGGTATTTTTACCCTTAATCATGAGCAGTTGGCAGGCGAGTTGTAAACTTGCCTGCCAAAACCATACAGATGTATTCTACACTTAAAAAAGTAAAAAATAAGCGAACAGCAAATACTCTTTTTCGACATGAGCAATTTGTTAGCGATATAACTTTCTAATAACCTTTTTTAAGTGATAGGCTGATTTGTCGGGCTGAGTAATTTTTAAGTCAAACTAAAAATACAAAAATATTAAATTTAAGAATAATGTCCTGCTCATTTAAATAAAAGGTGTATTTTCTTTTCGAGTAGTAGATGCCACTCACAAAGGACAAAATAGCTAACTTGCTACTCAAAAAGAAAACGCGCAATAAAAGTAGGCAAGTTTAAAGCATATCTTTCTGAAAGATTTACTATCTTTGCCTTTCATAAGCTACATAGTCTAATCCAAATCATGCAAAAAAATAGATTGCACCGCGATAACAAACCCATAATAGGCATCACCATAGGAGATTTTAATGGCATAGGTCCAGAAGTTATCTTGAAAGCTCTTGCCGATAACCGTATTTTGAATATGTGTACGCCTGTTATTTATGGCTCTATGAAGATACTCTCTCGTTACAGACGCTTGTATCAATTCACTGATTGGTTTATCAATCAAGCCAATAATATAGAGCAAATTGTGTTTAAGAAAACAAATCTGATAGGCGTATTGCCTCAACTAAATCATAATATTCAACCAGGACAACCCGATGAAGCTGCAGGTAAGTATGCTTTTGAGTGCTTGCAACGCGCTACTGATGACTTAAAAAGTGGTGGTTTAGACGCACTTGTAACCGCTCCTATTAACAAATTTACTATACAAAGTGAGAATTTTAAATTTCCAGGTCATACAGAATACTTTAGCCAAGCGTTTAACGTGCCTGATAGTTTGATGTTCTTAGTTTCGCCACAATTACGAGTAGGAGTTGTTACAGGGCATATTCCCTTGAGTGAGGTAAGCAATCAACTCACAAAAGACCGTATTGCGCACAAAATTCAACAAATGATACACAGCCTCCAGCATGATTTTGGTATCAATAAACCTAAAATTGCTGTTTTGGGGGTAAATCCGCACGCAGGCGAAGAGGGTTTGTTGGGCGATGAAGAAGTTAATATTATTCGCCCTGCAATACTTGAATTGAAGAAAAAAGGCAATCTTATTTATGGACCTTTTTCAGCAGATGGCTTTTTTGGACAAGCTGAATACAAAAAATATGATGGTGTATTGGCAATGTATCACGACCAAGGGCTAATACCTTTCAAGACGATTGCTTTTGAGAACGGTGTGAATTTTACAGCTGGTATATCAGCTATCCGAACCTCACCCGACCATGGCACAGCATTTAACATCGCAGGCAAGAATTTAGCTGATGAAACCTCTATGCGAGAAGCTATTATGACAGCCATTGATATCGTAAAACAACGTAGAATTATTGACCAAGCTGAAGAGAGCGACCAAGCTGCCAAATTACATCCAAAACCTGTTGAAAAACAAACCCCTTAGAAAATAAACTAACTTTCCAAATGTTGCATAAGACATTGTGCCTTATGCGAAAAACGCCCTTGCCTATCTCGTAGGCAAGGGCGTTTTCAATTTTATGCACACTATTTTAAATTATTGTGTACTTTTTCTGCAATTTTTTTTATTTTACTTGCCGCACCACGTGGTAAAGATAATGTAGAGATTTCTTTGTCTTCTGCAAATACTGTATCTGTCGGCTTCTTCTCTTCTTTAATTTTGAAGTTTTTGACATCTTGACGTTCTGCAAAAATCTTCTTCATTTCTTGCAAATCAGGCATCACTTTGGTTAATGTTGGACAATCGTTGGCTATGATAATGATTTCATCTAACTCCTTTTCCATTTCGAGAAGACGCACAACATATTGACCTCCTTTCTTACCGTCAGTGTCTTTTAATCTTTCGCAAACCTCTTTGAGTTTGTAAAGCCACGTACCCATACTAAAATTGGCTTGTAATAAATCGACTTTGTCATCATTTGCCGAAATACATTGTTGGATAGGTCTATCCAGTGTGGGATTGCTTTGCGCCCATACGCCTACGACGAGGAATAAAGCGAATAGTGTGCTGCTTATTTTTTTCATGTCATTATTGAGTTTTATTGTGAACGTAAAAAGCCTTTTTTTAGTGTTTCAAAGGCGAATTATTCTTATTTTATGACTTGTTGGTCGCAAATAAACAAAATAAAAACGACT
>JAYTNK010000665.1:0-2353 GCA_043748375.1 Cytophagales bacterium | reverse complement strand
TTTGGATGAAAGAAAATGATATTACACATGAACAAATTGATGAACTCGTACAATATCTAAAAACAGAAAAAACTTAAAAAAGATTTCCGCAGTTATCAGGATATACTCTAAACGAAAATTTACAAAATAAACGCCCCTTATAAAATGCTAAAAATCATTTTTTAAACTAATAAAAATTATAGTATTCCGCGTGCATGAGGCTTAATTTTGCACCCATAAAGTAAATTAAAAACACCGTACTGATATGAACAAGAAAACTGATGCTGTGGTAGGCTCTTACGAAACTCACCAAGCGGCTGTAGAAGCACTCAAATTATTACAAAGCAATCACTTTACAATGGGTCACGTAGGGCTGATAGGCAAAGGCGAAGCTGTACAAGACATTGATGGCGTTCACACGTGGGATGGCACTACCCAAAAAGGCTCGCTAATAGGCGGTGCATTGGGTTTACTTACGGGTATAGCACTCGTATCTGTGCCAGGTTTGGGTGTTGTTTATGTAGGGGGTGCGGTACTCACGCATATACTTGGCGCAGCAAGCGGCATGATGTTAGGTGGATTGGGTGGCACTATAATAGGGGCTATCACAGGTGCAAAATACGGCACAGAAGGCGTAGTAATAGGACATGAGGACTACTATCATGACGCTGATAAATACAAAAAAGAGGTCGAGGCAGGGCGGTTCTTGATAGTAGTTCACGGACCCAAAGAGGAAGTCAAAAAAGCCCATGACATACTTACCAACCATACAGAATATACTGCCATAGGCTCACACTTCTTGGGAACATAGTTTGTCTGATACACGCGATAAGCGTTTGTTTGTGTATGCCAAACACAAATAAACGCTTTTTTTGTTCAAAACCGTAGCCCGATTACCATCACATCATCCATTTGTTTGTTTGAGCCTTTCCAAATCGCAAACTCCTTATTTAAAATGTTCTTCTGCTCCTCAAGTGTGTAAGGTTGCAGGCGTACCAATAATTCTTTGAATTGCTTGGTCATAAATTTTCTATCTGCTAATCCACCGAATTGATCAGGATAACCATCAGAAAATATATAAATACCGTCTCCTTTCTCCAATTGAATTTCGTATTTGGTATATTCTTTTTGTTTTTTGTATTTGAAATTGCCGCCAATAGGAAACGGATTGCCTTTAAATTCTTGTAATTCGCCATCACGTATCAAGTACAAAGGGCGTTGCGCACCCGCATAACTCAATATACCCTCAAATACATTCAGTGAGCAGAGCGCGACATCCATGCCGTCTCGACTCTCTGAGCCACCCTCTTGTTGCTTGAGGACAGCCGTGATGTCGCGGTCAAGTTTGCGCAAAATTACATCTGGTTCAGTATAACCTTGCTCCACCACAATTTTGTTCAGGTTTGAGTAGCCAATGATAGACATAAACGCGCCAGGTACGCCATGCCCTGTACAATCGACCGCCGCGATGAGCGAATGCTCGTTTTTTTCAGCAAACCAATAAAAATCACCTGAAACAATATCTTTGGGCATATACAACACAAAGTTTTCTACGAAACCTTTGCCAAGTATTTTTTCGCTGGGCAGAATAGATTGTTGAATACGCCTTGCATATTCGATACTGGACTTAATATTTTTGTTCTGCTTTTCTATTTCTGCCGTCATGCCTGCTATGCGGTTCGCCTCCTCAAGTTGCTTTTCAGTACGTTTGCGCACTGTAATATCGCGAAGCGAAATAACTGTCATGACCTCTTGTCCATATTTCACTTCTCTTGATTGAATTTCGATAGGAAATATATCACCATTTTTGCGCTGTGCAGTGGTTTCGTACAGCAAACCATCAGCTAATAGGTTGTGCTGTTCAATTTTGAATCGGTCATCTGCACCTATTAGATTGATGTAGCTTGTTTGTAACAACTCCTTTTCATTAGCGTAACCCATCATAAGTACGGCTACACTATTCAAATCTTTGATGATACTATCATTTACAAATAACAAACCCTCTTGCGTAAGCTCAGAAAGTTTGCGAAATCGCTCCTCGTTTTGCTTAACTTTGGCAACCGTACGCTTTAGGTTTTTTTCTCCCATTTGCGAATCTGCAAAGAGTTGATTGATGTGCATTTGGCTTTGTAGCGAGCTTAGGTTGGTGCCAATACTTTTACACAAGTGTTTGAATAGTTCTAAATATCTCTCCTCCCACGCCTGCAAAGAGGTTATTTCCAATACACCTGCTAGTAATTCATTGAAAATAAGGGGTTGAATAAGAAGGGATTGTGGTATTATTTCTTCGGTAGCCGTATGCACTATAAAGTTACGCGCTTGTCCATTAAGCTCATCAAAATAAATAGGCACGAGGCTTTTGGCAACTTGCCCG
>JAYTNK010000664.1:0-2341 GCA_043748375.1 Cytophagales bacterium | reverse complement strand
GTCCACCATTTCATTGATAGACGAGGCGAGTTCATCTTTATTGCTTTTAGGCTGTATTTTACGAGATGTTTCGCCTTGTGCAATAACTTTAGTAATACTTACCACTTCTTTTAGCGTATTCACAATATCTTGCACTGAAGCAAAAATACCTCTTGGCTTCTTTTCAGGGTTAAAATGTATATCTAAATCGCCTTCTGAAACTTGCGAGGCTATTTCCGCAATACGACTCGGCTCGCCTCCCACTTGGCGCGAAATATCACGCGAAACAGCGAAACTGATCATAAAGCCAGCGATAATAGAAATGCTCAACAGCAAAATAAATCGGAATAATGATTGATGAAATATCGTATCAATTTCGTTGGTAGTTGCTACTCCTCCGTCCACACTACTTTTGATAAGGGTGGACATCGCCTTGCGGTAGTTTTCCAATCGTTTCGTATTGGCTTTTGTGCGACGGAAAGTCATAGCTTCATCGCGCTCTCCTTTATTGGAAAGTTGGAGTGTAACCTCCGAAACGTTTTTGAAAAAATCATCTATAGCTCTTTTCAGTACATTGTAGGCGGTTTGGGTTTTATCATCAGTTTTGATACTACCCACTAACTTTTCAAAATTTTTAGTTTGCTGTTCAATCGCATCAATAAGGCTGTCTACTTCTATCTGTATTTTCAGTTTATTATCTGCATTTGTTTCGTTTATATGTTGGAGTTCTTTGATAAGATAGCGGTCGAAGCTATCATTAGCTTTTCGCAATACATCTATAGCAGGCATCCAATTATCGCGCAATTGGTCGTTAATAACATATAGAGAGCGGATTTGATACAATGCCACAAGGCTCAAAGCTAATGTGAACAAAAGTACAATGCTAAAACCAATAAACAACTTGGTGGAAAAGGCTAATCTGCGAAACAAATTCATGTGGTGTATAGGCTTAAATGGGGTGTCGTTTTGCTTTAAAGCATACAAAATTGTGCCAATTATGCAATAAAACGGCTATTCTTTTTTTATTAAATCTAAAAAATTTAGTTTCTTATCCTGCATATTTTGTTTTACAGTAAGTAACAAGGTTGTTTTTTCACCAAATTCCACTAAAAAAATCTGTGTCCCTATGGGTTTCGTAAATTTATACGAGGTGTTGCTTTGAATACTCATCGTTGCTTTCTCTGTATGCAAGACAATAGTGTTTTCACTATCATTTTTTATACTAAACGTTATATTTTGAAGCGTGAGTAATTGCGCTAACAGAATAGGCAAAAAGAAAGACGAAAAAAAAGAATAGGCGGTAGTTTGCATACAACAAAGTTAAACGCTTATTCTTTTTTTAAAAGGTTTAGTTTTACGAATAACCTATATGGGTTTGTGAAACACTCTTTTGAGTTTATTAGACTTCTTGCAAAAGTCTTTAGTCTTTATTTATTTGAATGTATTAGTGTTTAATAAACATTGAAATGTTGATAAAATTATTTGATGCAGACACCAAAAACAAGGTTATGACAGCGTTTAATATCTGCACCAACAACAAGTTAAGATTCTTAGAAAATTACAATGGATTTTGCTTGCTGCCCCTTAATGAGCATTACTCACCAGCTTTGTTTATATTGAATAAACAACTTGCCTACGTGGGCAGGCAAGTTGTTTATTACGGTGCTTAAATCTCTTTAAGCAGTTTCTCTTTCTTTTCCAAAAATTCAGCTTCGGTCAATACGCCTTTATCGCGGAGGTCGCCTAATACGCGCAATTTTTCAAAAACATCCATTTCCGAAAAATTAGTTTGTGATGGAGCAGTTTCTTGAGGCTTGGGGGGCGTTTCAGCCTTTTCGCGTGTTTCAGGTTTTTTTCCTGTGGCAAAGCCTTTGGCATCATTCCAAAGATTTTCTACATAACCTTTGCCTTTTTCGTAGGCATCATTGTAGATACCTTGCGCGTTTTCATAACTAAAATTAGACATAAAGCCACCGATTTCAAGGTGCTTTTTGAATACCTGCCCCATACCATACGTGGAGGCACCCGACATCACAACCATAGGCACGCTTCCCAAAAATGCACCCAAAATAGGAATAGCTTTCAAGGCAGATGCGCCTACTGTCGCTAAGGTCGAGCCTGCGATAGAGGTTATTAAGTTCTTACCAAAAGACTCGTTATAGTCTGATTGATAAATCATGCAAAGCTCTTTGAACATATTGAGCTGAATAGCTGTAACGACCGCGCTGTCCAAAAAAGGAATTGGGATTGCTCCTGCACCCATTGCCCAAAGTACGTGGCTATCGATAACATCGTCAGCCATAGTGGATTGTTTGCTCATGTTAAGTTTTTAGTTATTGTAAGATTTTCTAAATGATGGTTT
>JAYTNK010000663.1:0-4625 GCA_043748375.1 Cytophagales bacterium | reverse complement strand
CCCTTTCCGCCAATAATCTTTGGGGCAACAAACTATAGAATAATCTTGCCTACCATACAAACCAAGTTCCAATAACGTAATAGGTGCGAGTGTATTGGGCGCAAAATAAAATATTTTGTAGTCTGCACGTTCCAAACCTTCCAACTCCCAGCTTACCTGCTCTACAAAAAGAGGGTTGTCAGTAGTTGTTTTCCAAGAACTATCCCACTGTTTGCGGCGTGGATTTAACACATCAAAATCAAGATTGGCTACCTGAAGAAGGTGCGTAAAGTCTGCCTGCCAATCTACCGCCGTCCCATTATCTATAGAGCCTGCCAAAAATATTTTTTTACGCCCGTTTGCCCAATCGATAGGCGTAGGAGCATGAATAGAGGTTATCATACGCAAATATGCTTTTTTTTTTGCACAATCACGAAAAAAATATTTTTTTTCAACCAAAACCCTTTAACTTTGCATGGCAAATACGTACACGAATAAATTGTATTTGCGCTATGCACTTCGACTCCGACAAATTGCTCTTTGAGGCACTCACTTATGATGACGTTTTGTTGCTTCCTGCCTATTCGGAAGTACTGCCTAAAGATGCTGACACCGCCACCCAAATCACCCGCAATATCTCTTTGAATATCCCACTCCTATCGGCATCTATGGATACCGTAACAGAAGCGGATATGGCAATAGCCATAGCTCAAGAAGGTGGCATGGGCTTTATCCACAAAAATATGTCGATAGCCCTCCAAGCCGAACAAGTGCGCAAAGTAAAACGCTCACAAAGCGGCATGATTCTCGATCCTATTATTCTTACAGGCGAGGCGACTTTAGGTGAAGCCTACAAACTCATGACCGAGATGCGCATAGGTGGCATACCTATAGTGGATTATGTAGGCAAGCTCATTGGCATCATTACTAACCGCGACCTTCGCTTTCAAAAGGATTTGAAAATGCCTGTTTCTAGTGTAATGACACGCGAGCGGCTCGTTACCGCAGGCGAGGGCATCGACTTACAACGAGCAGAAGAGATATTGCAAGAACACAAAATTGAAAAATTGCCTATTGTAAATGCCGCAGGCAAGCTCATGGGCTTAATTACCTACAAAGACATTCTGAAACGGCGCGACCGTCCATTTGCCTGTAAAGATGATTATGGGCGTTTGCGCGTAGGTGCAGCCGTAGGCGTAACCGCTGACCTCATGGCGCGTGTAGAGGCATTGCAAAAAGCAGGTGTTGATGTGATAAGCATTGATACAGCTCACGGGCATTCCAAAGGCGTAATAGAAGCCGTGAAAGCTGTAAAAGCTGCTTTCAAAGGCTTGGAAGTAATGGCAGGCAATGTGGCTACAGGCGAAGGGGCATTGGCACTTGCACACGCAGGCGCAGATGCAGTGAAAGTGGGAATCGGACCTGGTAGCATTTGTACAACCCGCATCATAGCGGGTGTAGGAATGCCGCAATTTTCTGCTGTTTATGAAGCCTGCAAAGCCCTCAAAGGGTTGGGGATACCCGTCATAGCTGACGGAGGCATTCGTTTTTCAGGCGATTTGGTAAAAGCTTTGGCAGGCGGTGCCTCTTGCGTCATGGCAGGCTCACTCTTTGCAGGTACAGAAGAAGCACCAGGCGAGGTCGTGATTTATGAAGGACGCAAATTCAAAACCTATCGCGGCATGGGTTCATTGGAAGCAATGGAATCGGGTGCAAAAGACCGTTATTTTCAAGCTGATGAACATGATGTGAAGAAACTCGTCCCTGAAGGTATTGTAGGGCGTGTACCATTCAAAGGGCTTGTTAGCGAAGTTATTTACCAACTGATAGGCGGACTAAAAGCAGGCATGGGCTATTGCGGCGCAAAAGATATTGTTACTTTGCAACAAGCCAAATTCGTAAAAATAACAACCGCAGGTGTGCGAGAAAGCCACCCACACGATATTCAAATTACCAAAGAAGCCCCTAATTATACCCGATAAAAATAAGAATGGGAACTTTATAACCAACGTTATCAATATATTAACACTTTGATAACGTTGGTTGTAAAATTTTTAAAATAATTTTGCGGAATAGCTATGATTTATATGAATAGTGCTCATGCGTTTTTAAACGTTTGTTTTCGTAGGAAATATTGAGAGGGTTCTCAGCTGAAACCTCCGCAACAATCGAAGGCTCTATTAATGGTTTGGAGAACATTTAAGTATTCTTAAATAATCCTTAACTATCAGCAGGGCAGGCGAGTTGTTAACTTGCCTACCAAAACTATCAAAAATACCTTAGACTTCTCGCGAGTTGTTTTGGGTGTCCTCACCAAATAGCTATAAATAATATAAAAATTAAAATATTTTTTCAGCACCTGTTTATTTGCCTTTATGACCAATTTAATTTCAAGGCTATTGTGTGCCTTACTTTTGTTTATCACCTACACCCATATTGCGTTTGCTCAGAAAGCTGAACTCCCCGAAAAGGATAGCAACACAAATCAGCTTGCGCCACCTAAATTGTTCATAAATTGTACGTCTTGGAACTGCTATGAGGATTTTATACGCACAGAATTGACTTTTTTTGACTATGTCCGTGATAGGTTTGAGGCAGATATTCAAATCCTTGTCATTGCCCAAAATAATGCCGCCAATGGTGCGCAATACACCCTTACTTTTATAGGGCAGAAAAAATGGCTGGGGCAGACAGATACACTCCGCTTCTCGACCAAACAAGCCGACACAGATGAAATCATACGCCAAAAAATGGTTCGCTACATGAAACTTGGCTTGGTACGCTTTGAGATGCCCTCCGAATTTGACGAAAGTGTAGTCGTAGATTTTAAAAAACGCACTATTGATAAAGCTATGTTGCAAAAAGATAAATGGGATTATTGGGTTTTCCAATTAGGTGCAAATGGTAATCTAAATGGCGGAAGCAATCAATATAGTTTGTGGATGAATAATTATGTATCGGCTCAACGGATTACCAATAAAAGTAAATTACGCGTATCGGCTAATTATAGCCAAAATATACAAGAATATACTATCAGTGGCGAAAAATTTAGGGCTAAAACTGAAAACTTTAACGGAAATATCTTGTACGTGAAAAGTCTAAATGAACACTGGTCGGCTGGAGGCGGTTATACTTTTCAACGCTCTATCTTTAGAAATTATCATGCCCTGAATCAAATCTCGCCTGCTATTGAATATAATGCTTTCAAAAACGCTGATAATACCAAGCAACAATTACGCTTTTTGTATCAAATAGGGGTGCGCACTCAAAACTACATAGAGCCTACTATTTTTGATGTTACGCATGAAGTGCTACCCTATCAGCGATTGGATATGTCTTTAAACCTAACGCGCTCTTGGGGTACTATCGGCAGTAGTATTTCTGCTTTTCAATTCTTACATGATTATACCAAGTATAGAATTAGCGTAGGCTTAGATATGAATTGGCGGGTGTTTGAAGGCTTTTCACTCAATATTTCGGGTAATGCCAGCTATGTGAAAGACCAATTGTTCTTGCCTGCCTCAAATTTTGACCCTACCACTATTTTGTTAGGTGCGAGGCAATTGCCAAGCAGTTTTGATTATTATATGTTTTTTGGTGTGAGCTATACGTTTGGCTCTATCAATAATTCAGTCGTAAATCCGCGCTTTAATGATTATTAACAGCGTTATTTCTTCATTGTATCTCAAAAATAAAATAAAAAATGTTTGATTTTTCTAAAAAAGTAGTCCTTATTACAGGCGGCGCGTCAGGTATAGGCAAAGTTACGGCTGAGAAATTTGCACAACAAGGAGCAAAAATAGCTATCTTAGATAGGGATTCTGCAGGCAGGCAAGTGGCAGAAGCTATGCAGGCGCAAGGCTTTGAGGTGAAGTTTTGGCAGGTTGATGTAGCAAAACTAAGCGATATGACAGAAACACACGAAAGTGTGTTAGCACATTTTGGCGCAATAGACATAGCTGTAAATAATGCAGGTATTGGCGGTACGTGGAGCAAAACGGCTGATTACCCTCTCGAAGATTTTGAAAAAGTGATGCAGGTCAATTTGTACGGCGTATTGTATGGTATGCAGTGGCAAATCAAACAAATGCTAAAACAAAAAGCAGGAGTTATAGTCAATGTTGCTTCTGTAGCAGGACTGAAAGCCTTGGGCAATAGCGCAGCGTATGTAGCCAGTAAACACGCTGTAGTAGGTTTGACTAAAACTGCGGCTATAGAATATGCCAGAAATAACATCCGCATCAACGCGGTATGCCCTGTATTTACGCGGACAGCCTTAGTAGAAAAAATGCTGGTTTTTGATAAATCTATGGAAGATAAACTCCAAAAAACAAACCCTTTGCAACGGTTTAGTACGGTAGAAGAAGTAGCACACGCTATTTTGTGGCTTGCCTCCCCTGAAGCCAGCTTTATTACAGGACAGGCAATGCCCATAGATGGTGGAATGTTGTCTTAGAATGAAAATTAAAGATTTTCCTTCTGTATTATTTTTAGTGATAGCGCATTTGTCATGCTGAACGTAGTGAATCATCTCGTTGTTGAATAACGATTTGTGAACGAAAAACAAGATTTTTCGCTTCGCTCAAAATGACAAACTTCTCTTTTCACTTAAAAAAATACAGAAGGAAAATCTTTAATTTTCATTC
>JAYTNK010000662.1:0-4768 GCA_043748375.1 Cytophagales bacterium | reverse complement strand
ACTTGCAAGCTACTCCTTCAGGCGGTGTTTTCAAAGTTAATAATGTGGTGGTTACGTCCTTTAACCCAAGCGTGGCAGGGGCAGGCAATTATACTGTTGAATATACCTATACAGACCCTTCAGACGCGACTTGCTTCAATGCAAAAACGCAAGGCTTTGAAGTAAAAGCAGCTCCTGTGATGACTTGGGTTGGCGTATTGGATAAATATTGCGAATCAGACGATGTCCCCGTACAGCCTCAAATTCTCATTCAACCCCCTGTAGGCTCAGCTATAACGGCTACGCCGCTCTCCATGGCATTCACGCCTTCAGTGTTAGGTGTGGGAACAAAAGACCTTACTTTTAGTTTTACAGATGCGCTGACGGGCTGTACAAGCACTATCACCAAGCAAGTAAAAGTAAATGCAGACCCTATACTCAACTTCGTTGATTTGGAAGATAGTTATTGTCAGCAATCCTTTATTGTAACGCTGAAAGGCAATCCCACAGGAGGCTCATTCAGAGTGAATGGCAATCCTGCTACACAGCTTGACCCTAAGACCTTTGCAGTAGGCGATAAACCCGTAGTAGATTATATTTATACAGACGCGAACAGTTGTGATAATGTCATCTCTAAAGAAGTAGAAATAACCCCCGCAGACGCTTTCACACCTACTACCGAAGACCTTGATGTATGCCCTAATCCACAATATTTCTTGCAAGCTCTGACTGAAGCAGAAGAAAATGCCTTTAAAACCAGCGGTATTACGCCTGTGTATTATTGGTTGCATACGCCCAGTAGTTTCCGCCAAATAAGCATTACGGACAAAGCGCAGGCAGGCAAGTATGAGGTTACAGTACGCGACCAAGACGGTTGCCCCATAGCCCAAAAAACATTTAACCTAAAAGTTGATTGTGAGCCTAAGCTATTTGTTCCTACCGCCTTTACACCTAATGGAGACAGGCATAATGAATTATTTAAGATATTTGGAGAAGATTTTGCTAAGTTAGACTTCAAAGTGTATAACCGATGGGGAGAAGTTATCTTTACGGCACGCAAAAAAGAAGAAACATGGGACGGCAACATCAAAGGCAAACCCGCACCCGCAGGTGTGTACGCATGGAGTGTTACGTTTGAAAATACGCTCAAACGTGGTGAAATTATTCGCAAACAAGGACAGTTTATGTTGATTCGATAACCCTCTAAAAATAAATTTGCCCAAAACGCAAGGCACATACCTTGCGTTTTTTTTAGTTTCAAAGAGTTGCCACGCAATCCCCTAAAAACAACTGTGTTTATATTTTACTGTTTTTTATGCGTATATTTGTGAAAATATAATTTTATGGGGTACAGCAATTTTAAAAACTTCAAACAAACCTTAGAGAAGCTCCATTTAGAGGAAACAGACGAGATGCTTTTTCCTGCTATACAACTTGTGTCTCCATCTGCATGGCTTTTGGAAACTTTGGCAGTAGCGAAAAGATTGCCTTTAACTAACGAAAAAAGTAAATCAGAGCGCATCATTTCGCCTATTTTAGCGGAAGTAGCGATACACTTTGAGAAAAATTTTACCATGTTTTCAGGCGAGGATTTGACTGTAGATAGTTCGCAAGACCTTGCAGGGGAATGTGATTTTTTCTTTTCCCAACACCCTCGCAAAAGCGTTATGCAAGCCCCTGTAGTTACTTTTGTAGAAGCCAAAGATGAAGATTTTGAATACGGGCAAGCCCAATGCACTGCTCAAATGTTTGGGGCTATGCTTTACAATGAACAAAAAGGCAAACCAACACCTTTTATCTATGGTTGTGCGGTTACAGGAGATGTTTGGAAGTTTCTCAAACTCGAAAAAGGTAAAATTACCTTAGATATTGAGTCTTATTACCTCAATGAATTGCCCAAAATCTTAGGTATTTTTCACCAAATCCTGCATAGTTTTTTACCAGTGATATAGTAGACTTCCTGCGAAAGTACCTTTTCCCTCTCTCAAAATGGAGAGAGGGCAGGGTGTGAGGCTTCTAAAAAACACTTTCGCAAGAAGTCTAATACACAAAATTTACCAGAAAAAGCAAGACGGAAAAAGCAAAAAACCTGCCTGCTAAATAACTATCAGTAGGGGACAAGCCTACTACCGAAATTATTTTTCACACTTTTTTTAGGTCGAAAAACGCTGAATTGAAAATGAGGGATAGCGTAAACTCGACAGCGTTTTTTAGCCCCTCGAAAAGTGGAAAAATTTGCACAAATCGGATATATTATAGAACTTTGAAAACAAATACGATTTAATCTTTGCTATTTACGATATGCCTACCTCTATAGAAAGCCTCTACCAAAAATTCCGCCAATCTACAGGCGTGTGTATTGATACACGTAAGCTGTTTTCCTCATGTATATTTTTTGCTTTGAAAGGGGAAAACTTTAACGGCAACCAATTTGCACTAACAGCTCTACAGCAAGGCGCAAATTTGGTAGTAATAGACGAACCGCAAGTTATTCCTGCTGAATACGAAGGGCGCGTTTTTCAAATACCAAACGTGTTGGAAACATTGCAAGCACTTGCTGCCAAGCACCGCGAAGTTTTAAACTTGCCTATTATAGCTGTAGCAGGCTCTAATGGTAAAACGACTACAAAGGAACTCATGGCGGCTGTATTGGGCAAAAAATACAAGACTTTTGCCACGCAAGGCAATCTTAATAACCATATAGGTGTGCCTTTATCGTTGTTACAAATACCAGAAGGCACAGAAATAGCCGTAATAGAAATGGGCGCAAATCATGTAGGGGAAACTGCCTTATTGTGTGAAATAGTAAAGCCTGATATGGGAGTGATAACCAACAACGGGTTAGATCATTTAGAAGGTTTTGGCAATCTTGAAGGTGTTATAAAAGCCAATGGTGAACTATTCGAATATCTTGCTAAACATAATGGAAAAGCATTTTTCAATACTGCGGAGTTATCGCTTGCCCCTCTAAAAAATAGTGTGCGGGAAATCATAACCTATCCACAAACAGACGACTTTTACCAGGTAAAGCCTTTAGAAAGCCAACTTTATTTGAAACTTCAAACCGAAAGCGGTGAGGTGCAAACACAGTTATTTGGATTTTACAACTTCGCGAATGTTGCCACCGCACTGTGCGTAGGCAAGTATTTGGGTGTATCAGACGCGCTTGCGCAAGAGGCGGTAGCCCATTACTTGCCTACCAATAACCGCTCACAAGTAATCCAACGTGGTACAAATACTATTTTCCTTGATGCTTATAATGCTAATCCAAGCTCAGTAGAAGCCGCCCTATTAAATTTTAAGCAAGTGAAAAATATGCACAAAGTTGTTATTTTGGGCGATATGCATGAATTAGGCGAAGCAGAAGAACATGAACACAAACGCATAGGCGCAATTTTATCCGAAATGCGTCTCATGTGTAAGGTTTTATATGGAAAGGCGATGCGTCATGCTATCAAAAGCAATCAAGATGCTTATTACTTTACGGACAAATTCTCTATCCATAATTGGCTACAAGACCGCAAATTTGAAAACACTTTTATCTTGATTAAAGGCTCGCGTGGGGTGGCTCTCGAAACTTTAGTAAATTTTATAAGAGATGTGCTGTAATTTGAAAAATATTGTGTTTATTTGCATATTATTTCAAAAACATATAAAATCTTACAAGCGTATGAAAAACATTGCTTTTTTACTTGTTGTAGGCTTTTGCTTGCTTGTCGCTACAGCTACACAAGCTCAGTCGTCCTTTGAAATCCTTGCCAAAGGAGTTTCTAAAGATAAATATGTAGCCATAAAAGGCGAAGAAATAGCGGCAGGTGAACGCTATGCCTATATGTTTAGTAACTTAAGCCGCTACCGTCTAATTGTTAAATCTGGAAAAACAAACGGAAAAGTTTTAGTTAAAATCGTTGATGCGGACAAAAAAGAAGTCGCCACCAATCTTTTGGGTAAAAAATATCATAATGAACTAAACTTCAAATGTGGTAAAACAGGTATGTATTATGTTGTTTTTGAGGAAATAGCCAATTAAGTAGCATACGCATATTTATATTTATGGGTATTATGAGTTACGCAAAGCGCAACTCATAATACCAATATTTTATATTTTTGATACAAAGCATCGGCTTGTGTATGCCCTAATTTGTGTGCTTTGAGCCATTCTATGCAGGCAAGTTTTGGATTTCCTAAAGTATAATACATAATGCCACGTTCAAAATACGCGGGGGCATAATCAGCGTTTAGCTGTATAGTGCGCGAAAAATCAAGGAGAGCCTCTTCATATTGTTCATTTTTTGCGCGTAACTTACCTCTAAAATAATGCGCGGCGGCATATTCAGTATTAAATTCAATCGCTTGTGAGTAGGCAAGTAACGCATATTCTTCATTGCCCATAATAGCCGAAACGACTCCAATTTCAAAGTAGGCAAGCGCAAAATCTGGCTCGAAGCGAACCGCATCCTGAAAGTCTTTAAGCGCATTTTCTGGTTGATTCTGTTTTAGGTAAATGCGCCCACGCTGATAATAAGCTTCGGCAGGATTAGCCAATGCGCCCGTTTCGATAACTTGAGTGATGAGCGGAAGAGCTTCGGTATAATTTTTTATTTTAACTTGATTAAGGGCAAGCTCCAATAACTTTCCTGCTTGATAACCACGTTGCAATTTTGTGGTATCATTCGTCCAAACCTCTACATCTTTTGATTTCAGAAAATCAATTTCTTTTGCTTTTCCCCAATCTATATAAGCCTCCTGTTTTTTTTCTGTTTCATAATAGGCAATACCGCGATGATAG
>JAYTNK010000661.1:0-6766 GCA_043748375.1 Cytophagales bacterium | reverse complement strand
GCAGAGCCATTATATAAACAAGCCCGCGATATAGTGAAGGTTACAGAAGGCGAAAATAGTGCTTTTTATGCCTCCGCCTTGAATAATTTAGGCGAGTTGTACCGCTTTTTAGATAAACTAACAGAGGCAGAAAAACTGCATAAGCAAGCCCTTGTTATTCGTGAAAAACTATTAGGCGAGGAACATACATATTGTGCGCAATCGTATAATAATTTAGCCCTGATTTACGATGAGATGAAAGCCTACGGCAAAGCGACAGAAGCTTATCTACAAGCACTCACCATAACAAGCAAAGCCTTAGGCGAAAAGCACCAAGTTCATATCCGTACTTTGCATAATTTAGCCCAAATATACGCCAAACAAAACAATTGGGAGGAGGCTGAAAAACTTTTTCAACAAATCCTAAAACTTAGACATGAAACCACAGGCAACAAGCACATGGATTATGTCAATACGTTATGCGACCTCGCTATGTTGTATTACAACCAAGCCAAATATGCACAAGCAGAGCCATTATTATTGGAAGCCTTGAATATCAAAAACGAACTTTTGAGTAGCAATCATCAGGAAACCAAACGTACTCGCTATGATTTGATAGAGGTATATGAAAAACAAGGAAAAGTGGCAGAGGCAAATATGCTTAAAAAATAAGGGGTAGGCAAGCTAATTAACGTGTCCATTTGTCGATGATGCGAATGTTTCCGCGTGGACTAAGATTTACGCCCGCAAGCACAACCCAATCGGTAGCAGGCACGCCCACTAAAAATTGGAAAATAGCCTCATTCGTTTCTTCATCAAAGCCAATAAATTGAGGGTGTTTAATAATTGCTTTTTCCAAAAATTCTTTTTCCATTTTATTTTGGAAAATATCCTTGCTTATAACCATACCCGTGTTTGATTGCCCATTGTGGCGCATGGCTATGCTTGTTTGGTAATTGTGCAATAACCTGTAACTTTTATTATAGGCCTCTCCATAATTAAACATTTCTTGAGCTACTAAGCTGTCATTTAGGCACGCCGTACTATAGACAATTTGATAATCGCCATGTCGTGTGTGTACGAGCGTATCGTTGCTCAAAACCTCTTTATCCAATTCCGTATATTCGACTTTGACACCTCTTCCCAAACGAGCCAGCAGTTTTTGAACCGCCGATAATTTTTGTTTCTCAGTATCTTTCGACGTATTACCCTCGCTTTTTGTGGAGGTCGCTGAGTCCTTTAGGGTATTGCGTGAAGCTTTGGCTTCGGCTATATCCTTATTTTTGGTGGTATTTTGTGAGGTGAGCGTGTTTGCTTTTGCGTCTTTGTGTTCCTGTTGTTTTGAACTGCTACAAGCGGCAAGAGAAATTAGGCAAATTACAACGGGGAGAAAGCGTTTCATAAAAGATGGGGGTTGAAGCCCTATTTTGGAAAGATACGATTTGGTTCTATCTTATACGTAAAACAAAAAAAAACAGCTAAAGGTTGCCTACACTTTAGTTTTTAGCGAGCTTTTGGAGCGTTTTCTTTTGCAAACAGCATCTGCTATTCAAAAGAAACGCTCTTTTTTATTAAGGTACAGGGTCATGTCCATGTCCACCGCGAGGATTGCATCGCGATATACGTTTTATACCCAGCCAAGTGCCTTTGAAAAGCCCATGTTTTTGTACAGCTTCTATCATGTATTGTGAACAGGATGGGGTATATCTACAGCTTTTCGGCAATAGTGGGGAAAGAAACCACTGATAGAGTCGAACAGGGAAAATAACAAGAAATTTCAT
Organism: Cytophagales bacterium; assembly: GCA_043748375.1. GTDB lineage: Bacteria > Bacteroidota > Bacteroidia > Cytophagales > Microscillaceae > RDXI01. Next base: position 5,006 of record JAYTNK010000661.1, on the reverse strand, counting down.
GTTTGGTGTGTTGTAATTAGCCATTTCTATAGAGTTTTCTTTTTGAACGGCATCTGCCACTCAAAAAGAAAACTCACTATTTTCAAATATAATGCTGATTCATAATTTTAGGGTGCTTTTGAGCATTTGCTCAAACAGTTCCTTTCCATTTATCGACAAAATACATATCCACATCACCCTTATTTTTGGCAGCGACTTTGCCACGATAGGTAAATTCAAAATGTTCTTTCACTAATTCGTAGGTAAAGCCTGAGATATTGACTTTGTTAGGCTCGCCACTACTTTCCATTCGGGAGGCAAGGTTTACAGCATCGCCCCAAATATCATACGCAAACTTCTGCTTGCCTACCACCCCTGCTACAAGTGCGCCTGTATTTATACCGAGGCGAAGTTCCCAATATGGTTCTCCTATGGCTTCTTTTTCTATTTTCATGTTTGCCATGAAGGTTTGAATTTCAATAGCAGCACGCACTGCGTCTATAGCGTGTGTGGTGTTTTCGGTAGGGATTCCGCCTGCACACATATACGCATCACCAATTGTTTTTATTTTCTCAAGCCCGTATTTTTCGATGATTTCATCAAAGGCAAGGAAACAGACATCGAGAGCTTTTATGACTTCATGGGGTGTCATTTTGGCAGCGGCGTTGGTAAATCCTTTAAAGTCTGTAAATAAAACAGTTGCGTTTTCGTAATAGCGTGGGGTAGCGGATCCTTTTTCTTTAAGTTCTTTGGCTACTTCGAGGGGCAGGATATTCAATAGCAAGAGTTCAGATTTTCGTTGTTCTTCAATAATGACTTCTTGCTGAGTTTTTATTTCCTCGTTTTGTTGTTCAAGGATTGTATATTGCTCAAGAATTTTATTGTTTTGGGCTTGCAATAGTTTATTTTTGTTTCTATTTCGAATGTAAGAAATAATAATGAATATCAATATAAGACCAATGAAAGCAATAATGGCAGAGAACAAATACAATTGGTTTTTACCTTTTTGCTCTGCGGCGAGTCGCGCTGTTTCTTTTTTAGCTTGGTTGGCTTCAGCGCGTGCTTGGGCACTTTCGGCTTGGGCTTGGGCTTTTTTGGCACCTTCTTCAGAAACTTTTGATAATGCGAGTTCTTTTTCTTGTTGTGCTTGTCGCTCTTTGACGAGGGCGAGTTGCCTGTCGCGTTCTGCCTTGCCTGCCATAGCGAGGGCGCGTCCTGCTTCTGCTTCTTGTGCTACAGCGCGTGCTTCTGCGGCGATAGCTTGTTGGCGTTGCACTTCAGCTTGCTTTTTTTGTATTTCTGCTTCTGCTTTGGAGGCTTTGAGGGCTTCTTCAGAGGCTCTTTTTTCTGATTTCTGTGTTTCCTCCTTTGCGTCAGATAGTTTTAGCCCTGCATCAAAAATTTCTACAAGTGATTTCTTTTCCGACAATAAGCGTTCTTGTTTGGTATTTTTGATATCAACTTCTTTTTGGGCTTTATTGTATAGCTTATTGTAAGTTTCGTATTCGGCAAGGTTGCCTTCGCTTTTGTAAATATTGGATAAAATAAGATAGCTATCTGATAATACGTCCCAATCACTTATGGGTTCTACAAGTCTTATGGCTGTAGTTGCATCTATTTTAGCGCGCTCGTTATTTTCGTTCAGGTAATAGTTAACCGCTATTTGGTTGAGTACTGTGGCACTTTTACTTGGGTTTTTAAGTTCGTGGCGTATTCGTTGTGCTTCTTCATGGTATTTGAGTGCTGTTGTAAAGTCGCGCATATTGGTATAAACTACTCCAATATTACTATTTAGTTGAGCTTTGTGGTCAGAGTTTTTAGCTTGGGCTATTTGGAGTTTATAAAGGTCTATGGCTTGGTTAAAATTATAGAGTGATTTTTTTTGCTCATTATTTTTACGATACAACACGCCTAAGTTATTGTATGTTTTGGCGGTATTTTCATGCTCTTGAGTCGCCTGTTGTATAACGAGGCTTTTTTCAGCATATCCGATAGCCTCATCATACTTTTGGGGCTTACGAATTTCAGCCATAACCGACAAGCGCGTTAATATATCAGCTTCTTGTTTGCGATTGCCTTGTTTTTGATGGATTTTCAGTAAACTCTCGTAATATTTTTGAGCGTTGGCATAGTCGGCAAGTTTAAAACTTGACCATGCCATTTGACGTAGGCAAGTTGTTTGTTCCTCAATTTGGTTTTGCGCTTCATAAAGTTTGGCAGCTTTACCAAAGTAATCGATAGACCTTTCATAACCTTGCCATGACTGATAGACGTTGCCCATTTCCTCATAAATAATAGCCATGTTTGCTTTTGAGCCTTGTTTTTCTGCTATATTTTGAGTTTTGAAATAATATTTCAGTGCATCTTCAGTTTGACGGTTGGCATAGTAAGCACGCGCTATCTGCAGTCCAGCTATAGCACGTTCCGAATCATTAGCCGCGTTTTCATATTTCGCGAGCAATGTTTGTATATCCTGCCCTTGAATGGTAGAAAAGCCTGAAAAGCAATAGAAGATTAAAAAGCAGTACACCCAACATTTAGCCATGAGTACGATAATGGTTAATAGTTATTTAAAATATGGACAGAACTTATTGCGCTGATGCACTAAAGTAAACTGGCACTTGCGCAATTTACACTAAATAATTTAAAAACATTTATTCCAACAATAGCATATTTAGAAACACTGTTTTATCTTCTAAGCTAAACCAAGAGAAATACTCTTTCCCTTTTTCTTTCACGATACCAATATTACCAATAAAATCTTCGCTACGCGGTTTATTATTCACGAGTAGCATATTCTTGCTTGTTCCCTCTTCCACATAATACAATGCCCAGTTTTTACAATCTTTACCAAGCAAAACGGTAGGCAAGCCGTGAGAATTATCCATTTTGAATGTGCCAAACACGCGCTTATCTTCAAAGTGCAGGCTATAATTCCCGCCACCATCATCTGTCAAGGCGCACCATGATTCGCCTTCAGGAGCAAATTTAAAGTTTACAATTTTATTATAAATACCTTTGAAATACTTATCATTAATAAACAGTGAGTCCTTGCCTGCCTTTGCTTTCTTCAAAACAGCTACTGTTTTACGGCTTTCACTCACAAAATACTTCTCTACATTGCGCGAAAAAATACCATCGCCTGTAAAGTGTAAAGTACGGGTTTCAGGTACTATATAATTAAATTTATTGTATTCCTTACCCATATCCAATGAAGTTACAGGGTTTTGATAAGGCCCATACAATTTATCATTGGCAAGAAAGTAGGGCTTTTGGTCTTTGATAACCGTCATGCCGTAGTTTGCACCTTCAGTAAGAATGTGCTTAAAATCAAAAGCGGGGTGATTTGCCCAGCTCTGTTCAAACACACCTATCTCGCCTGTATTGGTAACCACGCTAAATTGCTCAAGTGGCAAACTTGCCGAAGCGGTCGCCTTATAATGTTTTGATTCCGCCAATAATACCCAGCGATTTTGTTGGTGCTTACTCTCTACGAAGTGGAAATCTATCACGTTTTTGTATGGGCCCACTTTTTTGCCATCATGAAACTGAACGAAATACTCATCGGGATTCTCATTATGAACAACAGCCCAACGATTGCCATCATCACTCAAATAGTAGTTGTACAATGAGCCAAACGGGCCATACTCTTTGCCATTTATCATCACGCTGGTAGTCCCTTTATCTTGATCGACCAACACGTATGCCCACGCATGGTGAGCTACTTTCAAACCCACAGGAAACAACGGCTTTCTGTGTGCGCCAATTTCCTTGCCTTTGTAAATGACATAGCTATCATCTTCTTTCGAATCAATAAAGCCCCATGTGTCTAAGTTAAATACAGGCTTTTCTACCAACTTACGGTCAAAAGGCCCATATATTTTACCTTGAATATGGTAATTACGGCTAAATTTTTTCGTATCTGCCGTTACTACTATATAGCCCATCTCGTCTTGATACAAGCCGAGCGCGTTCTCTTCATACGCTACCACTTCATTGCTGGTGAGCGTGTATATTTTTTCCTTTTTCAGAATTTCTTGTGCAAACACGCCTGTAGAAAGTAGTATCGACAAGCTGCTCACGAGCATATTTTTAAGCATAGTTCCCAAATTATTTATAGCTTTGCTGAACCTTTTTGATTAATAACTTTACTGCAAAGATACATATAAAAAACTAATATGTATATCATCAAAATTCAACGCGACTTATTTTTAGTGTAATCGTTTTATTATCAAGTATTTAACAAAAAAACCTATCTATGAACCTACCCTTTGACTTCTCTATTGCCCACGTTCTTGAGAACGAACGTGCTTTATTGCGCCCTTTAGAAACAGCGGACTACGCTCATTTATTGCCTTTTGCCCTACACGAGCCTACACTTTGGCAATATTCTCTTATACCTATTATAGGCGCAAAAGGTTTAGAAATGTATGTGGAAACTGCCCTCGCAGGCAGGCAAGCAAAATACGAATATGCCTTCAGTGTCTATGACAAGCTCACCCAACAATATGCAGGATGCACTCGCTTTTATGATATACAAATAGCACACCAAACCTTGCAGTTAGGCTATACTTGGTATGGCAAAGATTTTCAAGGTACAAACTTGAACAAGCATTGCAAGTTCTTGTTACTCCAATTCGCTTTTGAGCAGGCAAATATGCTCAGGGTTGAGTTTCGTGCTGACGTAAACAATACCCGCAGTATCAACGCAATGAAAAGTTTAGGCTGTACCGTAGAGGGCATATTGCGAAGCCACTTAAGCCAAGCAAATGGGGGCAGGCGAGATAGTATTGTACTTAGTATCTTGAAAGACGAATGGGAAAATAATATTAAACAACGGTTAATCCATCAACAGCAGGCATTCGAAAAACAGTAATCACGTAATATTTTGTAAAAAGTGCTTTTGTAAAAATTTATTTTTTGTAAACTAACCCAAGTTGTGCGTTATATTATTTTTTCCATAGGATAGGGGTTGCAACCCCTATCCTATGGAAAAAAAGAACTGAAAAATAGACTTTTTTGCAAAA
>JAYTNK010000660.1:0-8739 GCA_043748375.1 Cytophagales bacterium | reverse complement strand
CTCAATTGATAATCAATAAATTACAAAAAAGAGGCTGTCCGAAAAGGGTAGCCTCTTTTTTTTGTAATTTATTCTTCGTACGCCCATTCTACGCCATTTTTCAAATCTTTGATAATTAGATTATTGGATTTGAAATAAGTGCGGATTTTATCAACCGTAGTATAGTCTTTTTTATTTTTGGCTTCTTGGTATAATTCCAATAAACCTTCTACAAAAGGCGTAGAGTCGGTTGTTTTCTCCTCTTGAATTCCCAGTATTTCTGCCGTAAAATCAATAAACGTTTTGCGCATCAAATCAAAGGTTGTATCTGATATTTGCGTCAAAGTTTCGGGTTGTTGGTAGAAGGTATTGATTTTCCGCGCCATGTTCTGCAACTGTGCGATAACACGCGCTGTGTTTAAGTCATCATTGATGGCAATATGCGTATTATGGCAGAAGCCTATTATTTCGTCCTCTAATTTTTGGTTTAGCTCCCCCGCTTGTGTAGGGTAGGCAAGTTTGCGGAGGAGGTTTTGCGCGTTCATCAGACGTTTATAGGCTTTTTGTGCGGCTACCAGCCCATCATTCGAAAAATCTAATGTGCCACGATAATGCGCGCCCAAAATAAAGTAACGCACCGTCATGGGCGAAAAAGGTTGCGAAAGGAGCGAGTGTCTGCCTGTAAACAAATCCTCAATAGTAACAAAATTACCAAGCGACTTGCTCATTTTTTGCCCTTCCATCGTAATCATGTTGTTGTGTAACCAATATTTTACGGGTGCTTTGCCACCGTTGCTTGCCTTTGCTTGGGCTATTTCGCACTCGTGGTGTGGGAACATCAAATCCAGTCCTCCTCCATGAATGTCAAAGGTTTCGCCTAAATATTTGGTACTCATAATAGTACATTCCAAATGCCAGCCTGGAAAGCCTTCTCCCCAAGGCGAATTCCACCGCATCAGATGTTCAGGCGAGGCCTTTTTCCAAAGCGCAAAATCAGCAGGGTGTCGTTTTTCGTCTTGTCCATCGAGTTGGCGGGTGTTTTCGAGTAAATCTTCTACAATACGCCCAGAAAGTTCGCCGTATGGATAGTCGGCTTTATAGCGCATTACGTCCATATAAACCGATCCATTAGATTCGTAAGCATACCCTTGTGCGATTATTTTTTGGGCAAGTTCTATTTGCTCCAAGATATGCCCTGTAGCAGTCGGTTCAACCGAAGGGCGTAATACATTGAGCGCATCGATGGCTTCATGATATCGCTGTGTATAATAATTTACAATCTCCATGGGTTCGACTTGTTCGAGTCTTGCCTGCTTCGATATGCGGTCTTCACCTTCGTTGGTTTCGCCCAACAAATGCCCTACATCTGTAATATTACGCACAAAACGTACTTTATAGCCTATATAAGTGAGGTATCGACGCAATGTGTCAAAAACGATAGCAGGACGCGCATTGCCTATGTGAGCATCATTATAAACGGTAGGACCGCAAAGATAAATACCTACAAAAGGAGGCTTGAGTGGTTCGAAAGTTTCTTTTTGGCGTGAGAGCGAATTGTAAACTTTTAGGGCAGGAGTTTGCATTTTGTAAAAAAGGAATAGGATACTAACAAAATAGATGAATTGTTAGACTTTTGAAAAACATTTCTGTAAGCTTTGCACCCTTGCTCCGCTATCCATTTTGAGCGCGTTTTCAAATAAGCCGTTTTATACTTGGTGGGTGGCATCTGCTACTCAAAAAGAAAATACGCCATTTTGAAAGAGGTAGTGCTTTCGCAAGAAGTCTATTAAACGCAAAGATACACAAAATACATCTTTAAGCACCTTATCAGAAACTAATTTTGTTTATCTTTGTTTAAACTTATAGCTAAACGCTTACTCTCTAAAACGTAAATACAACATGGAAGGACATCGCTTCAAGGATTACACGCCACCACAAGATAAAGACAAAGCAAATTTTGAGCGATTGCTTAAGATTTTTCAGGAATTGATACTGATGACAGCAGGCAATGTCGCGGAGGCACTTTCCGCCCTTAATAGCCTTGACCAACGCTACAAATTGACTGATGACAATTATGGCATGGGCGACTTTATAGAAGAGCTCAAGGCAAAAGGTTATATTACAGAAGAAACACAAGAAGGCGGGGGTGAAGCCCGACTCACCGCCAAAATGGAAATAAACCTCCGCCAAAATGCACTCGAAGAGGTATTTGGAAAGCTCAAACGCAATAAAATAGGCAATCATCAAACACGACAAACAGGACGTGGCGATGAGTTAAATACAGATACGCGTGCCTATAGTTTTGGCGATGAATTGGATAGCATCGCCTATACCGAATCATTCAAAAATGCTCAAATCAATCACGGTACTGAGGATTTTATGCTCTTGGAAAATGATTTGGAGATACGCGACCGCGAATTTAAAGCCCAAACTTCTACTGTATTGATGATTGATATTTCCCATTCCATGATATTGTATGGAGAAGACCGCATCACACCAGCCAAAAAAGTCGCTATGGCATTGGGCGAACTTATCACTACCCGCTACCCCAAAGATACGTTGGACATTATTGTGTTTGGCAATGACGCTTGGCAAATTCAAATGAAAGATTTGCCTTATTTAGAAGTTGGCCCTTACCATACCAATACAATCGCTGGATTGGAATTAGCGATGGACATTTTGCGCAGGCGCAAAAACCAAAACAAACAGATTTTTATGATAACAGATGGCAAACCTACTTGCATGAAAGTCGGCATTAAGTATTACAAAAATAGTTTTGGCTTGGATAGAAAAATATTGCGTAAAACTCTTACCCTTGCTCAACAATGTAGGAAAATAAAAATTCCTATCACCACTTTTATGATTGCCTCAGATGCTTATTTACAAGAATTCGTACGCGAATTTACTGCCACTAATCAAGGAAAAGCCTATTACAGTAATTTGAATGACTTGGGCGGTTTTATTTTTGAGGACTTTCAAAAGAACAGAAGAAAGCAAGTGTAAATTTGAGTTAGCCCTTACTTACAAACTTGCCTACCAAGACCAAGCAGGGTAGGCAAGTTATAATGTTTTTGCTGGTGAAAATATTATTTTTTTACAAAATTTCGAAAGGCAATAAAAAGTCCTATCCCAAATACTATCAAAATAGGCCAAATGGCAAAAATACCTACCACAAAACCCAAAATGCCTTTCCACCCTATCATAAATGACTCAGACATTTTATACCAAAAATTTGGTTGGTATTGTTCTATCTTGCGATAGTTTTCAATCATAACGCGATGGATAGTTTCCGTTTGGTAAATATTGAGCGTAAGCGTGCTATATTGTACTTGGTCGCGCAAGGATTGTTGGTTTAGCAAATTTTGGTCTGCCTCGTTTTGTTTTTGCAACAAGTTGTCTTCTGCCTGAGCGGTTTTATCTAATTCCTTCCCCTGATTATCAATAGCTTTGGTATAGCGTTGTTCATAATTAGTGGCACGTTTTGCTCTCATGTCGTGCGCTTTTAGCGAAAGTGTAACATCTTCTGCCTTTACAATACGATGGTCTAAAAAAACCAACCACTTGCCTATATCTCGCATGAACATATCCAAACTGTCTTGTGGCAAGCGAATAGTTATGTGATTATTTACCCTATAAAGCATGACGCGCAATACAGAATCTCGGCTCACTTCTAATTCTTCAGTACGAGCTACTTCGTTCTTGAGCGTGGTTTCTGTAATAAAGCCTTTGTATTTGGCAACCAAGTCCTCTATTTCTAAAGTCGTTTTGTAAACGTTTTTTACCTGAAACCGCACTTCTCCTGTGCGTATAAAGTCGCGATTGCTTTGTTTTAAGTTCAAATTACTGGCTACAGGAGGCACAGCATTTTGCTCGTCTTTGGCTTTAGTAGCTCTTTTATCGCTTTCTGCTTGAATTTGCACAGGTGTTTCATTTTTTTCTGTGCTTTGATAGTCTTTGGCAGCTCTTTTTTCGCTTCCCCCACTACAGCCTATGAGCCAAAAGGTGGCGCAGGCAAGTGTCAAAAATGTGAAATGTTTCATATATTTTTTGGGTTTTAGATAAAAAGAATACTACCCAATCTGCTACGTATTACATTTTTGCTTAAATATTTTTGTAAGGCTTCTTTTATAATGCACACCTATTCCCAGTTTTTCACTTCGCCTAATTTCACTTTTTGGGCATTAAGAACACGCATGGGAGTTGCTGTGGCACTTTTATTAACAACAAAGGCGACAATCTCACAATTGTTACGTTGAAGCCCACTCAAGTCTGCTTTGAACATTTGTGTAAACGTCTTGCCTACCTGCGCCCCGCATGCGGGAATAAGCACGCCTTCCACACCTGTAAGGGCTTTTCGAAACACTTTATCATGTTGGTAATTGTCGATATAACCACCCGTTCCGCCTACTTGATAGCGGTATTGCCTATAAATAATATTATTTTCTACCAAATAAACAATCAATTGACTATCGGAAGTAGGTGTTTGCGCGAATGCGACTTTAACCATTATTTGTTCTTGGGTAGGCAAGCCATCTACAGGCTTCGTTTCAATAGCGAGTCCGAGTATAGGAGTCTTAGTCAATTCTGCATTAGCGTTTGCCGTCCATTGATCTCGGTCTTCCATCAGTTGTTGATTGGCTTGGATAGAAGGAGCGCGGTTGATAAGCGCAGAAGGGAAAGGGAAGTTCCCCACACTGGAGAACAAACTTTCATAATATTTATACGCAGTAGTCACTTCCATTAAATCGCCTTGATGAACTTCTACAGCTGCTACTTTGCCAGGATTCGCGGCTTCAATGGCTTTCACAACATCTGAACCATAAGGACACCAGCCGCACCACGCGCCTGTGAATTTCTCAATGAATACCTTTTTTGTAAATTGAGTAGGGGCAACTCCTATGGTACTATTGAAGGTATAGTTGCAACTACAATCGCCTGTTTTGGCATTTGAATTGTAGTTTGAGGCAAGGGGGTCAGTGCAACCCACTGTACTTTGTTGGCTAACCAACTTGCCTATATTTGGATTGCCTTCGCACCCAACTAAGCAGAAACCTGCCATTGTAAACATTAACACATAAATAACTTTGAACATAGCAAAATAAAGTGTAAATTTGCAAAAAAAAATATATCCCACAAAGCTACACATTTTTTATGAAAAACTACTTTTTATTTGTTGCTTGTATCTTCTTTCTTGCCATAAGTTTGCCAACCTTTGCGCAAAAAAAACTCCCGACAGTTGAAATCAGCACACTTGGTGGTGAAAAAATCTTGGCTTCTGAGCTACACAACCCTGATGGAGCTATTATTATTAGCTTTTGGGCAACTTGGTGTAAACCTTGTATGCAAGAGCTTAATGCCATATCAGAGTTATATACCGAATGGCAGAAAGAAACAAATGTTAAACTCATTGCTATTTCTATTGACGATGCACGCAGTGCAGGACGTGTACCTACTATGGTAAAAGGAAAAGGATGGAAGTTTGATGTATATATTGACACCAATCAAGACCTTATGCGTTCTTTACAAGTTCTGAATATTCCGCACACTTTTATTTTAAATTCGGCAGGCGAGATAATATACCAACATACATCCTACAAAGTAGGTGATGAGGAAGAGTACTTTGACATAATTCAAAAACTAAAAGTAGAAAAAAAATAACCAATTAAAATAACTATTTTAGTGTGAGATTATATTTAGTTGGTTAGAAATATTGGTTCTTAAAAAGTTATGGCGGAAAGGCTTGCTATCCCACAATTAAAATCGCAGGTTTGATTTTCCGTATAAATTTTAGAAAACTAAAACATTAAAAACAAGCCTAACACAATTATTTAAGCACTAACCTGTTAATTATTTGCATAAAAGATAGAAAAATTCTATCTTTGCAAAATTTTAATTTACCATACAACTATGGAAACCAAACGCCAACAACAATTCGCAAGTCTTATACGCGAAGAACTAAGCAATATATTTATTCGAGAAGCTACCCATTGGTTTGGCAACGCTTTTATAACCGTAACCACTGTACGCGTAACCCCCGACCTTGCCATAGCACGTATATATCTAAGCTTCCTTGAACTAAGCGGAAAACAAATACTATTAGAAGATATACAAGAGAAATCTAAGCAAATCCGCAATGTATTAGGACAACGTATTGGCAAAAGTGTACGCGTTATACCTGAATTACAGTTCTTTATAGATGATACAGCCGAATATGCCGCTCACATCGACAGCCTCCTTGCAGGCTTGCATATTCCACCTGCCGAATCAGTATAGTATTTGACACACAAGTATCCAAAAGCGCAGTAGCTTTTGGATATTTTTTTAAAAACATTTGGAGTTGTAAAATATTTATTAACTTTATGAAAATTTACGCAAGAGGCTTCTTTTCAGCCTTTAAATGCCTATTACTATGAAAATTAACCCCTCCGAAATTAAACAGAAGACCTTCACACTCAAAACCTTCGGAAAAGGCTTTGACCGCGAAGAAGTTACGGCTTTTCTTGCTCTGCTCGCACAAGATTGGGAAATCAGACTCGATGAAGCGAAAGAACAAAAAATAAAAATAGAAATGCTCGAAAAAGAAGTGAACAAACTCCGTGAAGTGGAAACCTCTTTATTCCGAACACTTAAAACCGCAGAAGATACCAGCACCAACCTCGTAGAACAAGCCCGAAAAACAGCTGAGTTGAAAGTGCGTGAGGCTCAAATTAAGTCTGATGTGCTTATGAATGATGCCCGAAATCAAGCCCGCGAAATTGTCCAAAAAGCACAAATACGCGCTCGACAAGTTCTTGAAGAGGTATTGCAAGAAATGAAACGCCAAGAGCGCGACTCTGACGACCTGCAACGATACAGAAGCAACTTTGTAATCGACCTGAAGATGTTTTTGCAAGAAGGTGCGGAAAAACTAACACGGTTCGACCAAAAAAACCCCAACCGATTCTTTGAGGAGAAAATCCGCGAGGCGCAAGAAATGATAGAAGAAAAAAATGAAATCATTGATGAAGGTGCTTACAGTACAACGCGCGAAAGCAATGCACCAAATGTAATAACGGTTGTAGAAAGTGAACCCTTTGATTTAAACGCTTTCCTTGCCGAAAATGCGCCTAAAGATGTAATACAACCTGTTACAAATGACAACTCATTCTTTAGTGAGGAAAAAGCATAGATGAAATTTAAAAAACTGACAGTATTCATTTATGAAAACACTGATAGATAGTGTTTTCATAAATGAATACTGTCAATTTTATTTGCAGCATGGTAAGCGAAGGCGTGTTTTTAGTAGTTTAATACAAAAAATTCAATCGTATTTTGTTTGCCAAAAACTAACCCAGCCTTAATAGCCTCTTCTTGAGTGTTATATTTGCCTTGGCACACGCGATAACGTGTATTGCCTGCAACGGGCGCAATCATGCAAGCTCCTGAAACACCGCGTTTAACAAGGTTGTTGTAAAACGAGTAGGCATTTTCAGCTTTCTCAAAACTGCCCAATACTACAAATGATTTGTTGTCCCTTGTCTTATACAAGGCATCAGCTAAATTAGCAGGTGCATTTGGCATCCAGGCAAATCTTTTTGTATAGTTATCATTGACAGTGTAGTCAATATTCGGCTTGGTAGATTTGAGTGGCGTATTATCAATAACTTCAGGTTTTTGCTCTTCTTTTTTGGGTTCTTCTTTTTTAGGCTCTTCTTTTTTGGTTTCTTCTTTTTTGGGAGGCAAGTTGTTTATTTTGTTTTTGCTTGCATCAGCCGTACCTGACCAAAAAGGATTGGTATCTGTAATCAATAAAAAAACAAATATTAATGACACCAAGAACAAAATCATTAAGATACTCGCTAAAAGCGTATTTGATGAACTATTTACACGCTTTTCCTCTATTGTTATGGTATCCATGTCTTTCATGTTTTTATGATTAGTCATGGGTACAAATGCTTCCTCCTCGTAAGGCGCAAGGTCAGGGTCTGTCCGCATAAGTGGATTTATATGCGTAGGCGTTTCGGTGTCTTTATTTAGATGCACCAATGGTTTTGGGTATAATCCAGGCAAACCATAACTACCACCTGCCACATTTGCTTCCTCATCAATTCTGAAAATAATAGTATTCTCATTCAATTGACTAAGCAATCCAAAGTCTTCTAACTCATATCGTTGGCGCGTGGCGAGTTCCTGTTTTACTTTTTGCACAAACACAGTTATCGTATAAGTAGCTTGCTCTGGAGTAAGTTTTTCACGCTCCATAAGTATATTACGCAACGCGGTATCAGTTGCATCATGTTCAATATGAAACGTCACTTTTTTGTTGGGAGGCAGGAATTTATACACGCCCGCCTGTATAGAGGCACTCGTAGGAGTGGTTTCAAACTTACCTAATTGGGGTATTGTGAGATCGGCATGGTCTAACAACCATTCGTACAGATGCTTTTTTACAATTTTTTCTTCTAAAGCCATGATATATTTGGTATGATTAGCCCTCAAAGAAAGGCCTTTTTTGGGGAATTTGCAAAAAAAAACTATAAATTTCGTTTTTTGATGCCAAAAAGTAGTAAGTTTTCTTTTTGAGTTGCAAATTAGCTGGTCTTTTCTTTATGAATGACATTCGGCTATTCAAAAAGAAAACGCACAAAAATTAAATAAGTTAGCCACTTGTTAGTTTTTTTTCTTCTGTATTATTTTTAGTGATAGCGCATTTGTCATGCTGAACGTAGTGAAGCATCTCGTTGTTGAATGACGATTTGTGAACGAAAAACGAGATTTTTC
>JAYTNK010000659.1:0-2991 GCA_043748375.1 Cytophagales bacterium | reverse complement strand
AGTAGGCAAACCTGCCGCACACATATAAGCATCACCAATCGTTTTAATTTTCTCGACACGATATTTACTTATAATATCATCAAAAGAAGTGAAAAATGCTTCTAAATTTTGTACTACTTCTTGCGGTGTAAGCAAAGCGGAAGAGTTGGTAAAGCCTTTTACATCTGTAAATAGTACTGAAGCCATCTCATAACTACGTACTTCTGCTTTGCCGTGTGCCTTTAGCTCTTCGGCTACATCGGCAGGCAAGATATTAAGTAATAGCTTCTCTGATTTTCCTTTCTCTATGGTGATGAGATCGCGTTGCCTTTCTAACTCTTTAGCTTGCTCATTCATCTTTTCTTCAAAAAAATTCTGCCTTCTTGAACGTTTAATAAGTACTGCGAGAATACCTTTCATCACCTCAAGTCTATCGCTCATCAACTTATAAAAAACACTTTGACCAAGCACAAGCAAGCGCGTCTTGACTATGGCTGTAACAGAGGCTGACCGCGCCCCTGAGTCTGGCTCAAGAAGCGTGTATTCTCCAAAAACCTGCCCTGGTCTAAGCACCGCAAACACATACGCGCCATCATGAATACGCACTGCACCATCAACTATCACATACATTTCTTGCCCCTTATCGCCTTTTTTGAAGATAGCATTTTCCTGCCCAACAGTGCTTTCGGTCATAGCATTCGCAATGTCTATGAGAACTTCTTGCGAGGTTTGTTCAAAGATACTCACTTTCTTGAGTATCTCTACACGCTCGTCAATATCTACTTGTCGATTCATAATCAAAAAATTTGTTTGCAAGTTAGGTGTTTTTTTAAAACAACATCGTAAATTTGAAAAAAATTTAGAATTTTTTTTGAAAATTAAAAACCAACACTTTCGTACTTATGAGTTTATTTACCCTTACTGACACGCCAAGCATCGCCCATCAGTTTTTAGCAGAGCTGCGCCACCATGAATGGCAGATAGACTCTGCCCGCTTTCGCCACAATCTTGAGCGTATTGGTGCTTTATTAGCTTACGAAATATCCAAGAGCCTTGCCTACGCGCCTGCACAAATACCCACGCCCTTAGCCACAAAGGACACACTGCGCCCCTGCGAATTGCTTGTATTAGCCACTATTTTGCGTGCGGGTTTGCCTATGTATCAAGGCTTCTTGAACTTGTTCGATACCGCAGAAAGTGCTTTCATTGGGGCATACAGAGGCGCGTATACAGAAGACCACAGCTTTGATATTGTGCAAGGCTATACCGCAACGCCCAATCTCCAAGATAAGGTATTGATATTGATAGACCCCATGCTGGCTACAGGCAAGTCAATACGCTCTGTTTATGACTCCTTGTTGTATTATGGTACGCCAAGCAAAGTGCATATTGCGTGTGCCATAGCCAGCAGGCAAGGTATTGAGTATGTCCAAACACACTTGCCTAACGCACATATTTGGGCAGGGGATATTGACGAAATATTAGACAAGAAATCTTATATTATACCTGGGTTAGGCGATGCAGGCGATTTGGCATTTGGGTTAAAAAGTTAGTAGACATCTTTCCTATTAAATTTTTAACCTTGTTTACAGTCTGTAGAAGCACTTTAGTAACATATCAACGTGTTGATTATCAGATATTTAACGTAATTGGAAAGTTGTCTAGTAAAAAGACACTTCGAATTTAAAACCCTTGCTTTCGTTTATTTTCTATCTTTTTGCACTTGGTTTTGGCAGGCAAGTTTGTAAACTCGCCTGCCTAACTTAGTTTTAGTAGGCAAGTTGTGAAACTTATAAAAGACCGCTACAAAATCTACTAACTATCTATTATTTTAATTTTTCGAAAGTTATGTTTTGAAAAATTTTGTAGTTCTGTTTTTTATATAGATATTTGCCCTCCTAATCACGCATCAAAATTAAATGACTGCTGAAAACTTACAAAATCTATTAGCATATCCATACCAAATCGCAGAAAGTGAACTCGAATCGCTTGAAGAGTTGGCATTGCAATTCCCTTATTTCCAATTAGGGCATCTACTCATAGCCAAATACGCTCATGATCAAGAAAGCATGCTCGCCCCTCAAAAAACAAGACGCGCTGCCGTATATGCCCATGACCGCAAATTGCTTAGGCGTATGATTATGCTCTTGCCTCCCCACCAAGTACAGGAAGGAAAGGCAGCAGTAGAAAATTTGGGGCAAGCGCTCAAAAATAAAAAGTCCTTTTTTGACCTCCTCCCATCTATAGAATTAGACGAAGCAGCACAAGGATATAAGCCCTTTGCAGAAAAACAAGCAGAAGTGTCTTTGATAAAAGAGCTTTTGAAAGAACCAATAGAAACCATTTGGGAAAATAAACTTTCCGAAAATGATGCTATTAATCTCTTTAATGAGGGCAAGATTGAAGAAGCAAAAGCCCTATACGCAACGCTAGCAAGCCTAAACCCTGATGAAGCCCTTGCCTACCAAGCGCGATGGGCAGCGTTGGTAGTTAATATAGAAACTGAAAAAATAGAGGACGAAGAGATAACTATTCCTGACATAATAGCAACCGAAGTCGAGTCTAACGAAACACATAAAGAGAATATAGAAGCATTCTTTGAGAATATAGTACCTGAGGGACAACCTGACTATCTACATTTTAATGAAGGGCTTGCCCTTGGATTATATTATGAAGGTAATGAGCGAGAAGCCATTGAAATGTATAAAAAACTCATGGAATTTTACCCCGATAGGCGTGAATATTACCAAGAACAACTTATCACATTGGTAGGCAAGAAGGCATACTTGGCTTATACTACACCTCCAGCCTCAAAAGTAGAAATACCCGAAATAGTTGAAACCGTTGCAGAATCTTGGAGCGAGGAAACGCCCGAAATAAAACTCGAAATAGTTGAAACTGTTGCAGAGTCTTGGAGCGAGGAAACGCCCGAAATAAAACTAGAAATAGTTGAAACTGTTGCAGAATCTTGGAGCGAGGAAACGCCCGAAATAAAACTCGAAATAGTTGAAA
>JAYTNK010000658.1:0-19685 GCA_043748375.1 Cytophagales bacterium | reverse complement strand
AGAATAGGGGTTGCAACCCCTATTCTATGTAAAAAAAACGTATAAATTTTAGAAGAACCATATTTTGATAATCAAGTATTTAAATTTTTAGAGTGTCATAGGGAATCAAACTGTTAGACCATTTTTATTTTGTTATCTCAACCATGTAAATCTAAAGAGGTGTAAAAAACAGTGTTTTTCTGTAATAAATTGATTATCAATTACTTATAATTAAACAAAATTTCCTCATATACTCTTAGCGAAAATCAAGAGTTATTACAAGAGTAAAACTAATATACAGTAAAAGTAGCTTTATTTTGCAAATGCTTTTTAGCAAAGTTGTAAAAATTACTTATCTTTGCGTTCTTATGAAATTTACGCTCCATACCACCGATACCCACACACGCGCTCGTGCAGGCACTATAGAAACTGCCCACGGCACTATAGAAACACCTATTTTTATGCCTGTTGGAACAGCAGGTACTGTGAAAGCGGTGCATCAACGCGAACTGATACATGACATCAAAGCACAAATCATTTTAGGTAATACCTACCATTTATACTTACGCCCCAGCCTGTCTATTTTGAAGCAAGCAGGCGGTTTGCATAAATTCAATGGATGGGAAAAGCCAATTTTAACGGATAGCGGAGGTTATCAAGTATATAGCCTTGCCAATACACGCAAAATAAAAGAAGAAGGGGTAACATTTAGTTCGCATATTGACGGTTCAAAACACGTATTTACACCTGAAAGTGTGATGGATACACAACGCACGATTGGTGCAGATATTATTATGGCATTCGATGAATGTCCGCCTGCCATGAGCGACCATGCGTATGCCAAAAAATCAATGGAACTAACGCATCGCTGGCTAAAGCGGTGTGTCAAACGGTTCGATGAAACTGAAGGGCTGTACGGTTATGACCAAACACTTTTCCCTATAGTGCAAGGAGCTGTTTACAAGGACTTGAGAGCAGAATCTGCCCAATTTGCAAGTGATTTGGATAGAGAAGGCTACGCTATAGGTGGGTTGGCGGTAGGCGAGCCAACAGAAGTAATGTATGAAATGGTGGATTACGTGTGTCCGCTCTTGCCTGCCGATAAACCGCGCTATCTCATGGGAGTAGGCAATCCTGCTAATATTTTAGAAAACATAGCCCTTGGTGTAGATATGTTTGACTGTGTAATGCCTACACGAAATGCTCGAAATGGTATGCTTTTTACAACAGAGGGTATTATTAATATTAGAAATAAGAAGTGGGAAAATGATTTTTCACCTATAGATGCAGGATTGGGCGGGTATGCAAGTACACAATATACGAAGGCTTACCTGCGCCACCTTGCTCATTCAGGCGAGCGACTTGGAGCTATGATAGCCAGCGTTCATAACCTTACTTTTTATCTTTGGTTGGTAGGCGAGGCGCGTAAACAGATCCTTGCAGGCACATTTCACACTTGGAAACCTGCTATGGTCGAAAAGGTGAGTCGTAGAATATAATCTTTTCTTAGCGATAACCCCTAAAAATTAATTGTTTTACACATATAATATTTTTATTGTTAATATTTTGAGTCTTAAATGTTCAATTTTTAACTATTCATCGAGCCTAAACTAACTTAAATAATATTATGTACGATACACTTAAACAAGCTATAAACAGTATTCAACTGATGGATGATAGCGATTGGGGGATAGTTTTGCCCATGTTCAAATATCGAGAAATTAAGAAAAGAGGGTATTTGCTTAAAGAAGGGCAAATATGCAAAAATATAGATTTTATCGTGGAAGGATGTGCAAGGATTTATGCAAATTATGATGGGAAAGATGTAACTTGTCAGTTCTTCTTTGAGAATGGCTTTCTGAACGAAATCAGCAGTTTTGTTACACAAACGCCTGCTGTTTTTAGTATTGGGGCTATTGAAAATTGTAAACTGCTCTCCATTAGTAAAATAGATATTGATAAATTATATGAGCATAATATGAATACTATAAAACTTGGAAGAAAGATAATGGAACAGGTAGCTATTTTTGCTATCAATAGGAATGTTGAAATTAACACCTTAACTGCCAAGGATAGGTATCTTCGACTTATTGAAGAAAGACCAAAAGTAATGAGTCGAGTGCCTTTACACATGATAGCGTCCTATATTGGCATCACGCCTGAAGCTTTGAGCCGTATTAGGAAAGAAATTACTACTGATATGTAGCTTTTCTTGACTTACATCAAGAAAATAATTTTATTACTTATTTTGAATCAAGTGGTAGCAAAAAGCAAGCCTTTATCTTTGCACTATATTTCACTTGAAAAAATAAAAGTAAATGAAAATATTATTTTTTATCATAGTCTTGTTGTTTGGATACCAAACGACAATGGCTCAAAACCTCACCCAAACGGTAAAAGGGACTGTTTTGGACAAAATAACCGAACAACCTCTAATTGGAGCATCGATTCTTCTTGCAGAGTCAAACCCACCTGTAGGTGCAACTACAGACGAAAATGGTAATTTCTCGATATCTGGTGTTTATAGGTAGGCATAAGTTTTTTGTGCAATATATAGGCTATCAGCCCGCTACCATTCCTGAAATCTTGGTAACAACAGGTAAGGAAGTAGTACTGAATATATCGCTTGAAGAAAGCCTTGAAAATCTGGCTGAAGTAGTATTAACAGCTGAAAAAGGTGTACCCAACAATGATATGTCTGAAATTAGCACGCGCTCTTTCAGTTTGGAGGAAGCTACCCGTTACTCTGGAGGTAGAAATGATGTAGGGCGTTTGGTAAGCAATTTTGCAGGGGTAGCTACTTCGAATGATGGTAGAAATGACATCGTAGTGCGTGGAAACTCGCCTACCGCAGTGCTTTGGCGTATGGAGGGTATCCCTATTCCTAATCCTAATCACTTTGCTACTTTGGGAACTACAGGCGGACCTGTGAGTGCATTGAACCCTAATCTTTTGCGTAATTCGGATTTTATGACAGGTGCATTCGCGTCAGAATATGGCAATGCCACAGGAGCAGTATTTGATATTGCTTTGCGCAATGGTAATAAAAATAAATTTGAAACAACTTTGCAATTAAATGCTTTCAGTGGCTTAGAGGCAATGATTGAAGCTCCTATTAGCCAAAAAAATGGCTCATCTTTTGTTGCTTCTTACCGCTATTCCTTTGTGGCTATCGGGCAATCTCTCGGTTTGAATGTAGGCACCTCTGCCGTTCCTAAATATCAAGACTTTACCTTTAATGCTAACTTTGGCAATACCAAAATAGGTAAACTCTCGCTCTTTGGCATACTTGCAAGTAGCAAAATTGAATTTATTGGTAGCAAAATTGATACAACAGACCTTTTTGCTAATAAAAATGAAGATGCTTATACAGGCTCAAAAATAGCTGTAGTAGGTTTGAAACATACTGTCAATTTTGGTAAAAACGCCTACCTAAAAACAGTGTTTGCCTACTCCAATCAAACAGGTAATTATCAAGCATACCGTTACTATAACAACATACAAGAACGAAAATTTGTAATAGATGTGAATAATACAAGTTATGCATGGCGAGCCAATACAACATTTAATACAAAGCTTAGCGCACGCGCCAATATGCGTATGGGTTTATTATATGAGTATTTGGGATTGAATACATTGGTAAATGGACGCGCTTATTCAACAGATTGGGAAACACAACGCGCTTACAACAATGCCTCAAATTTGCTACAGCCGTATGCTCAATTACAATACCGCTTTACCGAAAACCTGACTTTTAATGGAGGTGTACACGCGCAATATTTCACCTTTAATAACACAGCAACTCTTGAGCCACGTGTCGCTTTTACGTACAATTTTTTGACAAAACATACGCTTACACTCGGATATGGCGCGCATAGTCAATTACAACCTATGCCTGTTTATTTGTACCAAGCCATACGTGCTGATGGCTCTACAGACCAAACTAACCGCGACTTAGGTTTCACAAAAGCGCATCATTTCGTTTTGGGTTATCAACTTAAATTTGCTGATGACTGGAAGTTAAAACTTGAAACGTACTACCAAGCCATTTATGAAGCCCCTGTAGAAAATTTTGCGAGCGGATACTCTGTACTAAATGAAGGAGCAGACTTTATATTTTCGGAAAAAGCAGGCTTGGTCAATAATGGCAAAGGTTCAAACAAGGGCGTAGAACTTACTTTGGAAAAACTATTCAGCAAGGGGTATTATGCACTCGTAACTATTTCCATATTTGACTCTAAATATAAAGGAAGCGACAATATCGAACGCAATACTACTTTTAATACCAAAAATATTTTCAATGTATTGGGAGGCAAGGAATGGAAAATAGGCAAGTCAAAGCAAAATACGCTTACCTTTGATACCCGCGTTACATATTCGGGAGGCAAGTACTTTACACCTGTAAACCTTGAAGCCTCTAAACTTGCAGGCAGGGAGGTATTAGATGACAAACAGTATTTGGGTAGCAGAAATCCTGATTATTTCCGTTTTGATGCTAAAATAGGCTTCCGCCGAAACAGCACCAAGCGCAAAGTTTCGCAAACATTTTATTTGGATTTCCAAAATCTAACGAACCGCAAAAATGTATTTCAAAGTCGTTACAACGAAGTAAAACAAACTGTAGCACAAACATATCAAATAGGATTCTTCCCTGATGTTTTGTACCGCATTCAATTTTAAAAAACAACTTCCCGAAAGTTTTGCTTTCGGGAAGTTTAATCAATAATTAGCTAAAAGAGTTGTTAAATATCTCGTAAGCCATAGCTATTAGCAGCACGTGTACTTTGTTGCATCAATTCTTCAAGTGTTTCCCATAAGCGTAGGGAGGCAAGTTCCCAATCTACTTTGCCTGTTTGTGCCAAGCCTTCTGTTATTTTTTCATGCGTGGTTTGCGGAATATTGTAATAAAAAATTACACCATAAAATCCGCAGAGCATCGTGAGGGAAGAAGCAAGAAAGTCGCGTTTATTGCGCTCATCTTTGGCTGTACTAAACGTCTTATTCAAGTAATCTTGTACGCCTGTTACTTCAAACTTGGGTTTCTCTGAAATAAATTGACTACTCTCGTACATGGACTCTGAAAAGCGCGTTTTGTCCATTTGCAACATCTTTTCCATAGTAGCCTTGCCTTTTTGTAGCTTTTCTCCCATGTCTAAATTTGAGTTCAACTCTTTGATAGCCTTTTCTATATCGACTTTCATCACGCCTTGTGGACGCATGAAATAGTCTATCTTGGTGAGTGCCAAATAAATAGCGTCCCAGCCAAATGTATCTAAGCGGCGCGACTCGTAATAGGCTATATAATCTAAGGCTTCTCTTACATAGACTTGAAATTTGTCATAACATAAATCTATTTGGGCTGCATTGAATGGTTCTATTTGCATTTTCGCAAGGCGTTGCGCACCAAACTTTTCTATGAATAAATCATCATTTGCATCGGCTTGAATACAAATCTCCTCCAATACGCGGTATAACTTAAATGGCTCGCACAACTCAAGCGGACAATCATAGCGAAAAAATATCTCATCACCTTCCAACATAATTTGCGCCAAAACCAATGTGCCAAAATTAATTTCAGCTACCTGCCTCATAAGCGGAATAAGGCTACGTGCAGGGATTTTTAAGAAGGGCGCGCTGATTTTTAGCACGTTATCTTTAATTTCCAAATTCACAATAGTCGAGCCATGTGGAATAGCGTAGCACGTCTTTTCGGCATCAAGAGCTTTAAGGGATAGTCCTTTTTGGACATAATCCAGCACAGCATGGACGGTTTCGAGATGCTTGCCTTCCTCATAAATACTGATAACGGTATTCCAATAATCAGAGTTTAAGACGCTAATCATAGGAGGCAACAAGGACTTGTCAAAGCGAGGAGCGTGGTTCATGGAAGTAATTTTTTATTTGTTTAAAAGATTTTGCCCTAAGTATTGCGCATTTTCTTTTTGAACAGTAGATGCCCGCTCAAAACGAACATTTACTTTTATCTTGGTATTAATTTCAAATCGCCTGAAGGAGTAATCAACCATATTTCTTTCTCCTTGCCTACAGGTGGGGTAGGCAAGACGCGGTCGATGGGGTAACGCACTTTAAGCGTGTAAATATACTGCACTACTGGCTCTAATACATGAGGGTTGATAACCACATCAAATGTACTTTCACTCACTTTATTGTAGTAATAGCTCACAGGTTTGCGCACTTGATTCACTTGCAAGCCTTGTTTTTTCTTGGCATCAAGTGAAGCTGAACTAAAGGCTTGATAACTTTGATAGCGGTCTGTAGGGTAAACAATATTAACATTATCTGCCAATACGCGGTTATTGATACTAAAATTTACACCCATTTTTTTGAACTTTTCCAGCTTTGCTGTAATAGTCGAGCTTGCCTCCTCTTGCATTTGGGCATGGATTTTTTTGCTATCGTTTACAATATAATCTACACGTACAATGTCATAAATCTCAAATTGAGAAGCTGCAGTAAGAATGTCATTCAATTTGCGTTCTTCGCTAAACGAAATGTGTATGTTTTTTTGCAACTCAAAGCCTTTTGGAACTTCAATATAATTCTTGCTAAACATCTTTTTTTCTACCTCTACTTCATAAACGGGTATCAGCGATACCATATCTATAAATGCTTGTTCGGGCTTAATACCTAATTTTTGGACATCTGTTAAAAAGCCGTTGATACGCTCATTGATAATACGATTAACCTCTGAAGCGGTTTCGCCTAACTGCACGACATTGAAAATAGCCACTAAATTATCTGGCTTAGTATTATAAAGTACGCTTCCCTCGATATCAATGTATTCGTTATTAGGAATATTAGCTATCGGCGCGCCGATTTCCCCTGTTTGGGCAATTTCGTTTTGGTTGTATTGTTGTTGCCTTGGGCTTTGACTTTGTTGGCGTTCTTTGCTATAATTTATGTTGCCTTTTGCCTGCCCGAATAGTTGCACCGTGTTCAACAATAATAAAATAAAGGGTAAAAAATAAGCGACTTTCATATTGAGTAGGTTTTGTTTTTGCAAGTATAAGATTTTATTCTGAAACATACAAACTTTGAATGTTTTTTATAGTTTAGGGCTTATGCAAAAATTATGAATAGACTTCCTGCGAAAGTACCTTTTCCCTCTCTCAAAATGGAGACAGGGCAGGGTGTGAGGCTTCTAAAAAACACTTTAGCAAGAAGTCTAATATAATTTTCCTCTCTTACGCCTATTCCCCAAAACTCCTCTAAAATATTTACCAACTCACTATATAATGGCAACTATCTGCCCCATTCAAGCGAGTAGGTTTGTTTGCATCTAATTCTACCTTGACAATAATCACATCAGGACTCTTAAATTTACGCGCCATAGCCGTAATGATGCCTCTATCAAAATCGCTCGGATAAGGGTTTTTGCATTCCATAATCGCTATACGTAAATTGCTATTGTACTCTAATAATTTATAATAGCCTATTTCGCCTTCTGTATGGTTCATGTGATATGCGACATCAATCGCTGCCAGAGCTCCTTCCAAGTCCTGAACATCAGGTGGGAATATTGCGTTTTCGGGAATCGCTTTACCAATAGCAAAAAGCGTATTAGAGCCTAACTTCACGCCTATTTCACGGAAAGCCTCCAGCCATGCCGTTTGGCTGTACCATTCATTGGGGGCTAATTCGCTAAGCCCATGATTATCCAATATGCCTTGCATTACATTTTTGTAAGCAGGCATGGCGTTGATAAAAGAAAGAATGGTTTGCCCATTTACTTTGATGTTGGGAGAGAACGGAACGTATTGTGCCATAATATATTTTGGATGATTAAGTAATTATGCAAAGGTACATATTATTTTCAAAAAAATAAATGACGGTAGTGCCATCTTTTAACTAACACTATTATCTTAACTTTTCAAATAAATTGAATTAAATTTGCTTAAATATTAAAAAAATACCTTTTATCCCGCATTTTGCACCTTAATTTTAAAAATTAAACAATTAACATTTTTTTTGTGTATTTCGCTTATCCCTAATTTTTGCGTAAGCCCTACAGTTCGCAATGCGCTTGCGCTTGACGAGCTGTAAAACGCAATGATATTTTCTATGATGCATCAGGGCAGGCAAGTTCACTACTTGCCTACCAAAACCAAGACGGGCAGGCAAGTTCACTACTTGCCTGCCAAAACCAAGACAGGCAAGCAAAAAACAAGTATTTTAAAATGTTACTTTATTTAACACCCTTCCTCACACAAAAAATGCAACAAAACAAGCAAGATGCTATGTTTTCTATGTAAAAAGGCTATATTTGCAAAAAAGGCTTTACTAAAATTACAATGCTCCAAATTAATTTGCAAGGTAAACTATACGCACTCGACCAACCTATGGTCTTGGGTATCTTAAATATTACCCCAGATTCATTTTTTGATGGAGGCAATTATACGCAAGAAACCGCTATTTTGAAACGAGCTGAACAAATTTTAGAGGAAGGTGGGCATATTATCGATATAGGTGGATACTCTTCGCGCCCTCAAGCCACAGACATAACCGTTGAAGAGGAGTTGAGGCGTGTAATTCCTGCCATAGAAAATATAAAAAAGCGTTTTCCGCAAGCTCTCATCTCGATAGATACATTTCGAGCTGAAGTAGCTAGACAAGCCATTTCTGCGGGTGCGTGTTTGGTAAATGACATTAGCGGAGGAATGATAGATACTCAACTTTGGCAGACAGTAGCGCAGGCGAGTGTGCCATATATACTTATGCACATGAGGGGAAACCCTCAAAATATGACTGAATTAACCACTTATGATGATATAATAAAAGATATTTATTTTTATTTTTCAGAAAAAATAACAGCTCTTCGAGCATTAAAACAAACCGATATTATTTTAGATGTAGGTTTTGGTTTTGCAAAAACAACCGAACAAAGTCTGTTTTTACTAAAAAATCTTGAGTATTTTCATGCGTTATCCCTGCCATTATTAGTAGGAATTTCGCGTAAATCAATGATTTACAAGACATTGCAAACTACGGCTGAAAAAGCACTGAATGGTACAACAGTCTTACATACTATTGCCCTGATAAAAAAAGCCCAATTTTTGCGTGTACATGATGTGCGCGAAGCTGTGGAAACCATAAAATTAGTCGAATTATTGAATTAACTTTCCCTCTCATAACGTATGCTTGTTAGCTTACTTACCTTTATTACTGTTGGCTGGATAGATGTAATAGATATTTTGCTTGCGGCATTTCTATTATATCAATCCTATCAACTCGTGCGTGGTAGTATGGCAGCGCGTATTTTGGTGGGTATATTGACGGTTATAGTAACTTGGGGCGTGGTAAGTCTGCTGGAAATGGAGCTATTGAGCAATATTTTGGGGCAGTTTATCAATGTAGGTGTAATTGCAGCCCTTATCCTATTTCAAAGCGAAATACGGCAGTTCCTGTTGGTAATAGGCAAGGCACACTATTTTCGTAACCTTATCATGCGTAGTTTCTTTGGTGCTTCTAAAACGCAAGTAAATATAGGGCAATTTATTGACGCGGCTGTTCAAATGGGTTCAGCCCTTACAGGCGCGTTGATAGTGTTTGAAAAGGAAGATGACCTAAAAGCCATTGCTAAACAAGGCGATGAGATAGATGCGCTTGCTTCCCCGCGACTTATTATTTCTATTTTTAATAAATACTGCCCTTTGCATGACGGAGCTATGCTTATAGGACAAGATGGGCGAATAGCCTCTGTACGGTGTATATTGCCTCTATCAGAAGACCCTGACCTCGATCCCGAATTGGGTACACGACATCGTGCTGCGCTTGGCGTTACTGAAGCTTGCGATGCTGTAGTATTGGTGGTTTCTGAAGAACGTGGCAGCATTTCAATTGCAAGTCATGGTAAACTTTACCGCGACCTTAGCCCTGAGGATGCACGTAGAAAACTTACACACTACCTAACAGAAGATAAAAAAATAGCCCCATTAGATATTCAAAAAGTAGAACATGATTTATTAGACAACGAATGAGGGGTGCTTGCGCGTGAAGATAATTACACTGTAGCACACCATACATAACAAGGAAAAGCAACAAGTTGGTATTTAAAATGCTCTTTTACGAGTTTAGGCTACGAACAAGTGGGAAATAATATGTAGGACTTTCGCTTTTACCCCATGAAATGGGGGAAAGCGAAAGTCCTAGATGTATTTGGCTAATGCGCTGTGGCACACCTACAGAATTACTATATACACATCGGAAAGTGGTTTTGGGAGATTTAGGCAACCCCGAATGGGGTTGAACTATGAATAGCCCCACGTGAAACGCGGGGTAAGCGAAAAGTCATATCCCAAAACCAATTTCGCATGTGTATATATGCGATTTGCAAGTACCACAGCGTATGCTATAAAACTATTTCATCAGCTCCTCTAAAATGTTTTGTGCCGCCACAGCTATAACAGTGCCAGGTCCAAAAATACCCATAACCCCCGCCTCATATAGAAAATCATAATCGGCAGGCGGAATAACGCCTCCTACTATTACCCGAATATCGCCTCTGCCCAAGTTATGGAGTTCGTTAATTAGTTGTGGGACAAGGGTTTTATGACCTGCCGCAAGACTCGAAACACCTACCAAATGTACATCATTTTCAGTGGCTTGTCGAGCAAATTCAGCAGGAGTTTGAAATAGTGAACCAATATCCACATCAAATCCCAAATCAGCAAAGGCAGTCGATATAACCTTCGCGCCTCTATCGTGTCCATCTTGCCCCATTTTAGCGACTAAAATGCGTGGTCTTCGCCCTTCAATAGTAGCAAATTTATCCGCTAATTGTTGTGCCAATATAAAAGCTTCTTCTTGCGAAGCCTCAGCCGCATACACACCCGAAATAGTGCGGATAGTAGCTTTATGTCTGCCAAATGCTTTTTCCATAGCGTCTGATATTTCGCCTAATGTAGCTCTTTCGCGTGCTGCAACCACTGCAAGTGCGAGGAGATTGCCCTTGCCTGCCTGTGATGCCTCTGTGATAGCCTGTAGCGCAAGTTCAACTTTGGCTGTATTTCGTTTGGCTTTTGTTTCAGCTAATCGTTTTAGTTGCGATTCACGTACAGCCGTATTGTCAATATCCAACAAGACTAGTGGCTTTTCAAAGTCGGGTTTGAGTTTATTTACACCCAAAACTGTTTCTTTTCCGCTATCTATCCTTGCCTGCTTACGAGCAGCGGCTTCCTCGATACGCATTTTGGGCAAACCTGTTTCAATAGCTTTTGCCATGCCGCCTAAGTCCTCTACTTCTTGCATCAATGCCCAAGCCTTTTCGCAAAGGTCGTGCGTAAGTTTTTCTACATAATAACTGCCTCCCCAAGGATCTACAACTGCGCAAATACCTGTTTCTTCTTGCAAAAAAAGCTGGGTATTGCGGGCTATACGCGCCGAAAAGTCGGTAGGCAAGGCAATAGCTTCATCAAGTGAATTGGTATGCAAGGATTGCGTATGCCCAAGTGCGGCTGCCATTCCCTCGACACAAGTGCGGGCTACATTATTGAATGGGTCTTGTGCCGTTAGGCTGTAACCTGACGTTTGGCAATGCGTACGCAGTGCCATAGAGATAGGATTTTGCGGGTTAAATTGTCTTACCAACTTTGCCCATAGCAATCTGCCTGCTCGCATCTTAGCTATTTCCATAAAATGGTTCATGCCTATAGCCCAAAAGAACGATAAACGTGGCGCGAATTCATCTATAGCCAATCCTGAAGCTAATCCAGCCCTTATATAATCCAACCCATCGGCAAGGGTGTAGGCAAGCTCGATATCAGCAGGCGCACCCGCCTCATGCATGTGGTAGCCCGAAATACTGATAGAATTGAATTTGGGCATATTTTCGGCACTATAGCGGAATATGTCGCCAATTATCCGCATACTCGCTTGTGGTGGATAAATATACGTATTGCGCACCATGAACTCCTTGAGAATATCGTTTTGGATAGTCCCTGTCAGTTGGGCAGGTAAGACTCCTTGTTCCTCTGCAGCTACAATATAAAACGCCATGATAGGAATTACTGCGCCATTCATGGTCATCGAAACCGACATTTCTTGTAAGGGGATACTGTCAAAGAGGATTTTCATGTCCTCTACACTATCTATAGCTACACCTGCCTTGCCTACGTCCCCTTCTACACGTGGATTGTCGGAGTCATAGCCGCGGTGTGTAGCCAAATCAAATGCTACAGAAAGCCCTTTTTGCCCACCCGCAAGATTGCGTCTATAAAACGCATTCGAGGCTTCTGCGGTAGAAAAGCCAGCGTATTGGCGAATAGTCCAAGGTTTTTGCACATACATAGTCGCGTACGGGCCGCGCAAAAACGGCGGCTTGCCTGCTATGTAGGCAAGGTGTTTTACTTCAGAAAGATCGATTTCAGTATAAAATGGCTTAATGTCGATGCCTTCTGCCGTTTTGAAGGGTGCGCCTGCCTCCTTGCCTGCCACTTTGGGAGGTATGGGGTTTAGGTTTAAGGGTATTTGGGTAAAGTCAGGCTTCATGAGAAAGGATTGATGTCGCAAATATAAACAAAATATACACACTTTACTAAAAAAGGGAGTTCACTGACAATTTTTGTTTTATCATGTTGAGCGAAGCGAAAAATCCCGCGGTTTGCGCGCAACGCGTTGTTAGATACACAAATAAAGCCTCATGCTTAATAGATTTACACACAAATTGCTGTATATTTGCGCTTTATTTTTGTAAAATACCTCTATGCTCAATCATAAGGCTGTCTTGGTAACAGGCGGGACTGGCTCCTTTGGAAAAGAATTTGTGGCAACCATCTTGCAACTATATCCACACATTACGCGGTTGGTGGTTTTTTCGCGTGATGAACAAAAACAGTTTGAAATGGCGCAACAATACGCGCCTATACAATACCCTTGCCTGCGGTATGTGATTGGTGATGTGCGCGATAAGGATAGGCTTCGAGAGGTTTTGCAAGGCATTGATATTGTAGTCCATGCAGCTGCCCTCAAGCAAGTTCCTACCGCCGAATACAACCCTTTTGAGTGCATTAAAACGAATATATTAGGCGCGCAAAATCTTATAGAAGCTTGTATAGAACGAGGCATACAGCGAGTAGTAGCACTTTCTACTGATAAAGCCGCCAATGCCACAGGCTTGTATGGCGCGACTAAATTATGTGCAGATAAACTATTTATTGCTGCTCATTACGCAGAAGTAACTCCCAAACCTATTTTTTCGGTGGTGCGTTATGGCAATGTAGTAGGGGCGAGAGGCTCTGTCATTCCTTTTTTTATCGAAAAACGTAAAGAAGGTATTTTGCCCATCACGCACCCTGCGATGACACGCTTTAGTATTACACCTCAACAAGGTGTGTCATTGGTATTATTTGCGCTTGAGCGGGCGATAGGAGGGGAGGTATTCATTCCTAAAATCCCGTCTTATCGTATTCTTGATGTGGCAGAGGCGATTGCACCTGAGTGTGAACACAAAATAGTAGGCATTCGTTTGGGCGAAAAAATTCATGAGGAAATGCTCATGCCTACAGATGCACTCAATACAATTGAGATAGCCCAACATTATATCATTGTGCCTGTGCAACCTTATTATAGCCTTGAAGACAATATGCAACGCTATGCTACTCATCACGCAGGCAAGCCTGTAGAAGCTGATTTTGCTTATACGTCAGACAAAAATACAGATTGGCTGAGCGTGCAAGACCTAAGACAAGTTATCAGGGAGTGCGTGGACGGTAGTTTTTGAGTTTATATAAACATAATACCCAAAAAAACGTTATATTTGCAATTACTAAACCTTCTATAAAAATGAAAAATACAATGCTCTTTTTCTTTTGTTTGTTGGGCACTATGTCCTTGAGCCAAGCCCAAAAAATTGACCTTCAGTCTTTCGTAGGCAAGGACAAGGTAGGCGAGTTGCTTACTTCTGCCCAAGATGCGAAATTCAAAACTGAAACGGGTTTCTATATTGTAACTGAAATAGAAAAAACCGAGCAAACAATTACAGACAAGTCGCAAAAACTAACGGTATTAGATGCTCAAGGTAATCTTATTTCGAGCATACAAGCAAATCACAAAGTACTTATCAAAGGCGAAAAAACAGCCTATAACTATGTAACTTCCCAACTATTGGAACGGAATGGTAAAATTCAATTAGTAGTTTATAAGGGGCAACACAACTACTTGCCTACCATAGACGAAGGCATTGCTACTACCTATATACTGATGCCTACAGGCAAGTGGCAACTAGTAAAAGAGCTTGCCTACCGCGATAAAATTATACCTAACTAAGGGCTTAACGGGCGCATGGTTGAATTTTGCCATGCGCCCTTTGTAATAAATAGCTGTTTTTTGCAACTAAATAGGCTTATGATTAATAGGATCGAAATTGAAAATTACAAGTCAATACGCAAGGCTTCAGTTGAGCTTTCGCCTATCAATGTATTGATAGGGGCGAATGGCGCAGGCAAAAGTAAT
Source organism: Cytophagales bacterium (assembly GCA_043748375.1). Lineage (GTDB taxonomy): Bacteria > Bacteroidota > Bacteroidia > Cytophagales > Microscillaceae > RDXI01. The sequence goes on along the minus strand of JAYTNK010000658.1, from coordinate 5,237 downwards.
TTTATAAATTTCTTCAAGTTACTCAATAAAATCTACGAACAACAATTACAAAATTATGTGGCAGAGCAAGGTGGAGCGGAGAATATACTTTACAAGGGACTGCAAAATTCGAGTTACTTGTTGAGTCATATCTATTTTAATAATACCAATGGATATGCTTTTACGTTATCGCCTACAGAACAAAATAGACTTTATTTTTCTGCTGAAACTGTTGCTTTTAACAAAGGCAACTCTTGGTACTCTGAATTATTGGGAAATGGACAAGAAGAAACAAAGTTAGACACCAAACAAAGTTCGATAGGGAAATATGTAAAAAAATATTTAACCTCATTCAAAATATTTCACTTCCCTGATACAAGCAAAACAGCCAAAGTAAAAGGAATAAGTAACATCAATGACAATCATTTCTTGCGTGAAGATGCGGGAAATTTAGCTTCTTTCTTGTACTTGTTGCAAGAAAAACACCCTAAATCGTTCAAAAAAATAGAAATGATAGTGCGTTCTGTCGCCCCTTTTTTTGAAAAATTTGACTTAAAACCGAATAATATCAACCCTGAATCTATACGTTTAGAATGGAAAGAGAAAGACTCAGATATGTACCTCAATGCTTCTCATTTATCTGATGGTACATTGCGGTTCATAGCCTTAGCTACTCTTTTGATGCAACCCGAACCACCAAGTGTCATAATCATAGATGAGCCAGAATTGGGCTTACACCCTTTTGCTATCAACAAATTAGCAGGTTTGATACAAAAAGTTTCAGCCCACAGCCAAGTTATTATCTCTACACAATCTGTAGGTTTGGTAGATAATTTTGAACCTGAAGAAATTATCGTAGTAGATAGGAAAGAAAAACAATCGATTTTCACACGCCAAAACAAAGATAACTTAAAACTTTGGCTTGATAACTATAGTATAGGCGATTTATGGCTTAAAAATGTAATAGGAGGACGACCATGAAGCATTTATATATTATTGTTGAAGGAGAAACAGAAGAAGAGTTTGTAAATAAGATATTAGTGCCTTACTTGTATGCGCAAGGTTTGCACACACACATACAGGCTTTGATGATAACCATGAAAGGTGGAGGGCATGGTTTTAATCATATCGAACATTTCAAAGAAACCATTAAACCTTTGCTACATTACCAAAATGAACCTGTCATTACCACATTGATAGACCATTATGGCATCAATAGTGAAAAGAAACTACCAAACTATGACATTTGCAGGCAAGAACAAGATATTGCAAATAGAATAACTTGTATGGAAAATAGTTTAGCGGAAGCAGTCAAAGAAATAGCCCCACACTACCGTTATTTTATACCCAACATCATACGCCATGAGATGGAAACTTTGTGGTTTGCTGACGCAGAAGGATTTGATTTAGAAAAAGAAGGAATAAAAAGAGCAGTAGCTGAAATATGCGAATCTTTTATTGAAATAGAGGACATTAACCATACACCAGAAGGCGCACCTTCCAAAAGATTGATTAAAATTTATGAAGAAAATAACGAAAAATATAGAAAAGTAGATGATGGAATCATGATTGCCGAACTGATAGGCATCGAAACTATGCTCGCTAAAGCCCCACGTTTCAAAGCATGGGTAGATAAAATCACTCAACTCACTTTAATTTCCATATAATCCTTTTTATAAATCATGCGTAAATATTTCCTTACCGCGCTTACCGCGCTTGCGTTCATGAACGCGTCTCCGCTTGATACTCAAGCGCAAGGCATTGACAAGAAAAACATGGACTTGTCTGTGAAGCCACAAGACGATTTTTATCGTTATGTAAATGGCAATTGGTTGAAAAACACTGAAATCCCCAAATCGGAAGGTGTGTGGGGTTCATTCAGCGAAATCGATGAATTTAATCGTAAAACCCTCAAGGCTATCTTAGAGGAATCCATGAAAAAGCGTGTAGGCGCGACTAAAGGCTCAAATTGGCAGCTTATTGGCGACTTATATGCGAGTGGTATGGATACAGTGGCTATCGACAAACTGGGCGTAGAGCCTTTGAAGCCTTATTTTGCAGAAATCGAACAGCTTAAAAACAGTGATGATTTGCTGAAACTCATGGCGAGTTTTCAACGCGCATCTATTCGTACACCTTTTACCTTTTACATCTATACCGATTCTAAAAATAGTGATGTGAATGCTATTTACTTGAGTCAAGGGGGTACATCTTTGCCTGACCGCTCTTACTATTTTGATGATAGATTTGCTGAAATTCGGGCTAAATACCTTACACACTTAACCAATATGTTTGTATTGGCAGGCGATAGCAAAGAAATGGCAGAAAAAGCCGCTAAAATTGTTATGAAATTGGAAACACGTTTGGCAGAAGCACAACGCAGCCGCGTAGATGGACGCGATCCTGTGAAGCGTTACAACAAACGTACTATAGAGGAATTAAATCAATCTACATTCAACATCGAATGGAAAAAATACTTTGAGTACTTGGGCGTAAAGAACGCACAATGGGCTATCGTAGGACAACCTGAGTTTTTGTCTATCGTGGACAGAATGATGAAAGATGTAAGCATTGGCGAGTGGAAAGCATACTTCAAATGGCGGGCTATCAGTAGTGCTTCAGCTTATTTGAGTGCTCCTTTTGTGGCTGAAAGCTTCAGCTTTTTTAGTACTACGCTCAATGGCGTAAAAGAAATGCAACCTCGTTGGAAGCGTGTACAAGGCTGGGTAGATGGCTCTATCGGAGAAGCTTTAGGACAAATTTATGTGGAGCGCACTTTTCCTAAAGAAGCCAAAGCGCGTATGATTGAAATGATTGAAAATATCCGTGAGGCGTTTGCAGAACGTATCCAAAAATATACTTGGATGAGTGAAGAAACTAAAAAAGAAGCCCTTACTAAACTTTCTACGATTACTTACAAAATAGGCTATCCCGACAAATGGAAAGATTATAGCAAATTGGATATTCGCGCCAATGACTTGGTAGGCAATATGCGTAGAATGGAAGAAATAGAGTATGAGGAAATGATTGGCAAATTGGATAAGCCTGTAGATAGAACAGAATGGGGCATGACTCCACCTACTGTAAATGCTTATTACAATCCCTTGAACAATGAAATCGCTTTTCCCGCAGGTATTCTCTTGCCTCCCTTCTTTGATTTTAAGGCTGATGATGCTGTGAATTATGGCGGAATCGGGGCAGTTATCGGACACGAAATTACACACGGATTTGATGATAGTGGTAGTCAGTATGATTCCAAAGGCAATCTCCGTATGTGGTGGACAAAAGATGACCGCGCAAAATTCGAAGCTAATACAGACATGATTGTAGAACAATATGGTAATTATACCGTATTGGATACCGTGAAAGTAAATGGCAAACTTACTTTGGGTGAAAATATTGCTGATTTGGGTGGGCTAACCATCGCTTATGCCGCTTTGCAAAAATCTTATGCTAAAAAAGGCAAACCTAAAAATAAAGACGGATTCACACCAGAACAACGTTTCTTTATGGGCTGGGCGCAAGTATGGCGTATTAAACACCGCAACGAAGCACTTTTGAACCGTATCAAAACTGATTCTCATGCTCCTGGTGAGTTCCGTGCCAATGGTGCTATTAGCAATATGCCTGCCTTTTTTGAAGCCTTTGGTGTGAAAGAAGGAGATAAAATGCGCAGAAAGCCCAATCGCTTGATTGTAATTTGGTAAATTAACCTTTTATCCAACATGAGTAAAGCCCGCACAAATAGTGCGGGCTTTATTGTTCTCTCTTTCAAAATAAGACTATTTACCTGAGCCGTTAGGATTTGTTTCTACTTTGGTTACATCAGCGTCTATTTTCAGTGTTTGCTTGGCGCGTTGTGGGTCATTTGAGATAACCGTAACTGTTTGGCTTTGCTTGCCTTCCTTGCCATGACTGTTGTAAGTAACTTCTATAGTAGTTGATTCACCTGGTGCAAGTACCATTTTCTTGGGTTGAGGGGCAGTGCAACCACATGAAGCTTTAACTTTGCGTAGTACAAGTGGGGCATTACCTTTGTTAGTCAATCCAAACGAAGTGGTATTGGTTGTTCCCGCATTGATTTTACCATAATCGTGCGTAATTTTTTCAAAAATTGCTTGAGGCACTTGTGTAGTGGTGGTAACATTTCCAAAATTTTCTACCACGTTTCCGCTTAGGTAAAACTGCTTGTCTGCTTCTTTTGCATCATCAGTTTTGAGGTAAAAGCTACTTTGGATATAGTCCCAATCGCTTTGTTTTGTTGCGTCAATACCAAATTCAAGTTGGACAGAGTCTTTGGGTGCAATGGTTGTCTTTTTCGCATTGATATATGCCCAAGCAGGGAGTTGTGATTGCGTTTCTGCAAGTTTAAGGTTTACAGGTTTGTCGCTATCATTGTAGAGCGTGAATTTCTGACTTTCTTTTCCGTCATGATAAATACGATTGAAGAAAACAGAGCGTGAGGTCATACGCAGGCTACCCGATTCTTGTGGATACCAATCTTTTACGCCTTTAGTACGCGCAATAACATCTCCTGAGATGGTTAAGTTCAATATGCTTGGTTCGCCATTGGTTTTTACGGTAATATTTTTCGTAAAAGGTCCAGGGCGATTCATCGGGTCATAAGAAGCCTTTACTACGCCTTTTTGACCAGGCGCGATAGGCTCTTTTGTCCAAGTGGGTGTAGTGCAACCACAAGAAGGATTTGCTTCAGTAATAATAAGAGGTGCAGTACCTGTATTGGTAACAATGAATTCAATAGCAGTTGGACCGCCATCTTCTTTGATTCTACCAAAGTCATGTTTGTCATTAGCAAATTGCGCCTTGCCTCCCTGCGCCCAAAGCGCGGTAGTAGCCAACATGGAGAGCATAAAACAGCTCGTAAAAATAATTTTTTTCATGATTTTAAGATTAAGAGGGTTTTTGAAAACATTTACTTTAAAGAAAGTCCACATTTTGATAGAAGTAGAACGTACCGCAAAATTAAAGGTTTATTCGAATAAAAAAAAGGCTTAACACAGCTTTAACAATTTTCATTTTTTCTTTTTGAGTGCCATCTATTACTCAAAAAGAAAACGCAAAAGTCTTTGCGCGGTTGTTGGTGAGCAAAAGAATGGGTGGAAAAATATAGCCACAGAGCAAAATTACACCCAATTTTTCGAAACACTGACAAAGGCATAAAAAGATTATGGTTGTCTGACAATTTTTGTGGAGAGCAATACTGTAGAATAGCCTTTAGGCTGTTTGCAGGCTTCAAA
>JAYTNK010000657.1:0-1655 GCA_043748375.1 Cytophagales bacterium | reverse complement strand
GAACCGAATGCCACATAGTACGAAACCGCACATGAAATTAAAAAACCTCCTCCAACAAAATACCAATAAACATCCCAATTTGGTGCTGACTTCAATATTAGATATGCCTTTGCCGCAAAATACCCTTCCAAAGCATATACAAAAATGCTCATTACTTTCGGGCGTGACCAATGTGGATAGTCATTATAAAATGTAGGAATAAGCCAAATTAGCAATATAAATGAAAATATCGCCAGCAACTTATATTGACTGTATTTTAATCGAATACCTCCTTTTATAAATACATATATTACAAGCGGTAGAACACCTACAACTGCAGGTCTTAAAGAAAATGTTGATGCCCCATAAAAAGTCGCCCATGCCCATGGCAAAGAAGCTAAGAACACCAACATTAGTAAAGAGCCTATCATAATCAATGATACCGTTATTTATTAACTATCGGTGATAAAAAGATGCACTCAAACAACATATATAATACTCGGATCATATTCTTAAAAAAGGTACTGACGTCCATACACCTATCGTTCTATAAACACGACGCGTTACCATGAAATTTAGTAATACAACTGAAATAAACACACCAAAAGCCAATCCGCTTGGTCCAACAACATATACACCCATAACCATAACAATCACACCCACAATTAATGACAGCATTCTTGTATGAAATACATATTTTTGCTGCCCACACTGTGATGCAAATAATAGATTTGCACCAGAGAGCACGTTAAAAATTTGTGCGGATATAAATATCATCAATACAACGATTATTGTGATAGACACATTTACCTTGAATAACGACAACCAATAAGGAGAGAGAAACAATATAAATAACGACATAACAATAGCTAACGGAACAGCCATAACAAGCCCCTTCTGGGCCTGTCTTTGCAGAATTTCTTTACCGTCACCAGCTGCATATTGATAAGCCACCTCAACATTGAGCGCCCAGTTTACTATGACCTGAGGCAACGAAATCAGATTTGTGACTCTACGAGCTAGTGCATAAAGCCCAAGTTGGGCATCGACCAGAAAGTATCTAGCAATAAGTATATCTATTTGCGAGAGCGACGCACCTATCACCGCACTTCCCCAAAAAGATGTGAATTCTGCGTTTCTTATCAGCGTTAGATTAACTTTTTCTTTACGCCTAGAAAGGTATGGTAATGCAATGTATAAAGAGACAAGGAAACATATTATAAGCGACACACATAAACTTAATACAAGCGTCTCAACATTCAACATATCGAACAATCCCAATAGAAAAAGCAACTGCAAAAGAAGCAAGTAAGGCAGAGCATCCCTCAAAAAAATGCTGGTTGACGCATTTTTTGAAACCCTCACTATCGCAATCATAAGATCCAAAAAACTAAAAAATGAGCCAGTCAGTAATATCAAGAAAAAATCATTATTCGCAATCGATCCACTTACAGGGTAGAGGAAATTCTCCGCTATAAAATAAAAAATAAACACAAATAACACGAAACTCATCGTGCGATAAAATGCAAAAAATAACTCAGAAAAACCCCCTTTACCATCATATAATGCATCTAGAGCTGGTAACTGCTTCTGTAGATATATAGACCCTCCCATGTCGAAAATCACACTAACTACTTGCGCACCACTAAATACAAAACTAAACCTGCCAAAATCAT
>JAYTNK010000656.1:0-1664 GCA_043748375.1 Cytophagales bacterium | reverse complement strand
GAAGCCTCACACCCTGCCCTCTCTCCATTTTGAGAGAGGGAAAAGGTACTTTCGCAGGAAGTCTAATGATATGAATTTAATTTAATATATTTTTTAAATTATACTTTAATCCTTTTTTATTTTTATTATGCGTAATACCCCCGCACCTATTACTGTGGCTTATGGAGATGGCATTGGTCCAGAAATCATGCAAGCCACTTTGGACATCATCACAGCAGCAGGAGCAAACCTTGCTATAGAAGTGATTGAGATTGGCGAGAAAGTATATCTGAGTGGGAATACTGCAGGTATTGCACCTGAAGCGTGGGATTCGTTGCGCAGAACTAAGGTCTTTTTAAAAGCACCTATTACTACTCCTCAAGGTGGTGGGTTCAAGAGTTTGAATGTTACCACGCGCAAAATGTTGGGCTTATATGCGAATATCCGCCCTTGCATTTCGTACCACCCCTTTGTATCGACTAAGCATCCTATTATGGATGTCTTGATTGTACGTGAGAACGAAGAGGATTTGTATGCGGGTATCGAACACCAACAAACACCTGAGGTGGTGCAGTGTTTGAAGCTGATAACACGCCCTGGTAGTGAGAAAATTGTGCGTTATGCGTTTGAGTATGCACGCCAATACGGGCGTAAAAAAGTTACTTGTTTTACTAAAGACAATATTATGAAACAAACAGACGGCTTGTTTCATAAAGTTTTTGATGAAATTGGCGAGGAGTATCCCGATTTGGAAAAAGAACACTGGATTGTTGATATTGGTGCAGCAAAGTTAGCCGACACACCCGAAAATTTTGATTTGATTGTAATGCCCAACCTTTATGGAGATATACTCTCTGATGTAGCGGCACAAATTACAGGTTCGGTAGGATTGGCGGGTTCAGCCAACATAGGCGCGGAAGTGGCTATGTTTGAGGCAATTCACGGCTCTGCACCTCGTAGAGCAGGACAAAACTTAGCTAATCCTTCTGGTTTGCTTTTGGGTGCTGTCCAAATGTTGGTACATATTGGGCAAAATAATATAGCAGAAATAGTACACAATGCTTGGCTCAAAACTTTGGAAGATGGCGTACATACGTATGACATTTTTCGCGATGGGGTAAGTAAAGAAAAAGTAGGTACGAAAGAATTTGCACAAGCTGTTATAGCACGCATAGGGCAAAGCCCTGCGCAACTCAAAGCTGTGAGTTATGCACAAGCTCGCGAAACAATCAAGGTAACGCTTAAGCCTATGGCTCCTGTAAAAATGGAAACTATTGGTGTGGATGTATTCTTGTATTGCGATGACCGCGATCCTAATAAATTGGGGAAACGTATAGAAGCTATCTCGCAAGATTCGCTTAAAATGGTTATGGTTACAAATCGTGGTGTGAAGGTCTATCCTGATGGAATGTCAGAAACATTTTGCACAGACCATTGGCGTTGCCGTTTTAAGGGCGATACGGCGGTAAAATATCAGCAAATTATTGCGCTATTAGCCAAAATTACTGAGGCAGGTTTTGACATCATCAAAACTGAAAACTTATGTCGCTTTGATGGCGAAAATGTATTCTCGGCTGGGCAGGGAGCATAATTTGATATTAGACTTCTTGCGAAAGTGTTTTTTAGAAGCCTCACACCCTGCCCTCTCTCCATTTTGAGAGAGGGAAAAGGTACTTTCGCAGGAA
>JAYTNK010000655.1:0-2067 GCA_043748375.1 Cytophagales bacterium | reverse complement strand
TAAACCCATTCACTTGTTGGGCATAGACAATGGTACGGATTCTTTATTTGTGAAAAATGTAATCCACAAAACCTTCTTGGAAATCAACGAAAAAGGCTCTGAAGCGGCGGCTGTTACAGAAGTGGAACTAGAAAAAAAATCAGACGAAGCACCACCTCCACCGCCTAAAAAATTCACTTTTGTAGCTAATCGCCCATATATGTTTTTCATAGCAGAAGACAACTTACAAACCATACTTTTTATGGGGAGGGTAATGAATCCGTTGGAGAAATAGGCAAAGCGTACTTTTCCCCTCAAGACTGCCTTTTTATCTTTACTTTTGGATATATGAGCAGTTGCCCTTACTTTTGTAAAAAAAAGAAAGTCTATGCCCTCTACATTTGACCAAAATATCTTGCCTGCCTTTGATAGCATCAAAGATGATGATGAAACTATTCTTTGGGTAGGCAAGCCTGAATACAAGCCTTATATATTGTTGGTAGCATTAGGTGCTTTGATACCAATAGCTTTTGGCATTTTTATATTATCTATGGCTCTTGAACATCCTGAAGTGATGCTCTTTTTGATGGCTTTTGGCGCGATAGGTGTGGGTGTGGGTATGATTGTCTGGCAACATTGGGGCTATAGCAATGTCTGTTATGCTTATTCAAATAAGCGTGTTTTGATAAGACAAGGCTTCATAGGCACTGATTTTGTTACCTTGGATTATGACAAAATTATAGATGTGAGCGTGAATGTGAGTATTATTGAAAGATATTTCAATGTGGGGACTGTACGCTTTTTTTCAGGCAAGACTGAAAGTAGTAAAAATGGCACACACGATATTTACGACAAGTGGCAATGTATAGGAAGTCCCTATGAAGTCTTTAAAAAAGTGAAACAAATCACCACAGAAATGAAAAAAGATGTACATTATCCAAACAAACTCCGCCCTTAGCAGGCAAGTTTGCAATCCTTTGCACACATTTTCCTTACAGACTTCTTTTTTGTGAAGGGTAATCTTTATTGGGTTGTATATAAAGAATCCATTTATCAATATCTAAAGCACACAAAGAGCCTTGTTCTAAATCTATCCCTTTACCTCCTACGCCCTTGTAACAGCCATTATCAAGCGGAATACAGATAGCGCGGCTATCTATCGCTTCTTGGATTTCGTTTATCCTATGCACACTGTGTCCATGAATTATTTGCTTGCCTGCCAAAAAATCTTCAGCATCTTCAATGTCTGTTTCGCGTTCCCAAAGCATATAGTTGTAGTCTTTTAAAGGGTCATAAGCCCAAGTATTGATAGCACCGTGCACTAAGTAAAAGCGATCTAAGATATAATAGTAAGGCAATGTTTCTACCCAAATACTTTGTTCATCACTAACAGAGATTTTTTCTCTAGCATAGTTTGTTAAGAATACATCTTTCCCATGTTTTTTCAGCTCACTTATGAGCATTTGCTCATGATTTCCCCTTAGAGGGAAAACTTGATAACCATTTTTTTGCAAATCGATAATAAAACTCAATACGCCCAAACTGTCAGGTCCACGATTGATATAATCCCCCAATAAGAATAACTGATCTTGTAGCGTAAGCTGTAATTGTTCTTGCACAAGAGTTTGCAAAGTAAGGCTACAACCATGTATATCGCCTACCACAAAACGCCTGCCTTCTATGGGTTTGGGTATAAAAGCCTTATCTTGCATAACAAATTTATTTATTGCAAAAATAGTCAAAAAATATTATTGGTTCGCAACCCTTTGCGCACTTTTTTCCTACAGACTACCTTTTCGTGAAGGGTAGTCTTTATCTTTACAGCCTTATGAAAGAGTTAAAGAAAAAACAAGTTACCTAAAAAAGACTGTTTCCCCAATATGACCGAAAAACATAGAAACTTGGGTATTAGGAAGTTTATGTGGGTATTATGTTTGTGTCTTCCAAAAAACAATAGTCTTATCCTTGTTATATGTCGACCTGAATTTAGCTTATCTGATATTAGACTTCTTGCGAAAGTGTTTTTTAGAAGCCTCACACCCTGCCCTCTCTCCATTTTGAGAGAGGGAAAAGGTACTTTCGCAGGAA
>JAYTNK010000654.1:0-6711 GCA_043748375.1 Cytophagales bacterium | reverse complement strand
CTTCTTGCGAAAGTACCTTTTCCCTCTCTCAAAATGGAGAGAGGCATAGTGTAAGGCTTCTAAAAAACACTTTCGCAAGAAGTCTATTGTAATCACATAGTTTTGCTACTTCATTTTTGCTATAAAAAAACGAAAATGTTTGTAAACAAATTAAAGTATGTAATTTTGTGCATACCTTTTAACTTGCCTACCTATATGCCGCTTAGTTGGAATGAAATCAAAACCAATGCCATCGCTTTTGTAAAACAATGGGAACATGAAACCTCCGAAGATGCTGAAGCGAAATCTTTTTGGGATAGCTTTTTTGAAGTCTTTGGTATCTCAAGGTATCGATTGGCTTCTTTTGAAAAGCCTGTGAAAAAGCAAGATGGCAGGCAAGGGTACATCGACTTACTTTGGAAAGGCGTGATGCTGGTAGAACATAAGTCGAAAGGCAAAGACCTTGACCGCGCCTACAGGCAAGCTACCGATTATTTTGTAGGCTTAAAAGAACACGAATTGCCACGTTATGTATTGGTGTCTGACTTTGCCCGCTTTAAATTTTATGACCTTGAAACAGACACTTCACACGAGTTCGCGCTCATAGATTTAATAAACCATTTGCATCTGTTTAGCTTTATGGCAGGCTATCAACAGCATACGTATCAAGAAACTGACCTCGTGAATATCAAAGCCTCTACACTGTTGGGTATATTGCACGAAAATATCAAAGAGGCAGGTTATGAAGGGTATGAGTTGGATATGTATTTGGTGCGTTTGGTCTTTTGTATGTTTGCAGACGACACAGGCATTTTTGAAAAGCACATTTTTTGGGAATTTTTAGACAAAAAGACAGATGAAAAAGGCAAAGATTTTGGGCAACAACTCTTGATTTTTTTTGATATACTCAATTTAGCTCAAGAAAAACGAGTCAAAAACACCCCTGATTATCTTACGCATTTTCCTTACATCAATGGCGGGCTTTTTGAAGAAAGATTGCGCCCTATTTTTTTTGATGCCAATATGCGCGATAAAGTGCTGGAGGCGTGTGCTTTAGATTGGGGGAAAATCTCGCCTGCCATCTTTGGTTCTATGTTTCAAGCTGCCATGAATCCTGTAGAAAGGCGCAATTTGGGTGCGCATTATACTTCCGAAAAAAACATACAAAAAGTAATACGTCCTTTATTTCTTGATGAATTGTATGCCGAATTTGAACAAGCAAAGTTAAGCAGAGGTAAATTAGAAGACCTGCATACTAAAATAGCCGAACTCCGCTTTTTAGACCCTGCTTGCGGTTGTGGCAATTTCCTTATTATTACGTACAGAGAATTGCGCGAATTAGAATTATTGATTTTGCGTGAATTATACAAAGGTTTGCTACCTGTAGAAGATATTGGTACGCTTTTGAAAGTTAATATCAATCAATTTTATGGCATCGAGCTTGATGGATTTGCGGTGCATATTGCGCAGTTGGCTATGTGGCTCACCGAACACCAAATGAACCAAAAATGTAGCCACGAATTGGGCAAATATTATGTGCGTATTCCTTTGGAAGGCACAGCCAAAATCGTGCATGGCAACGCGCTGGAAATAGATTGGAAAACCGTTATAGAACCGCCTAAACCTCCGCCTGTGCCTAAACCAAGAGAGTTATATGCAAAAGGCAAACGCAAACTTCCGAAAACCCACCCCAAAGGTTTTTTTGAACTTGATGAATCTGAAATAGTCGTGCCTGAAACGCCTAAAGAATATCATTATATCTTAGGCAATCCGCCGTTTATTGGGCAACACTTACAGAATGAAACGCAAAAACGCCAACTCAATGCAGTTTTACACGATATAACAAGTTCAGGCGTGATGGATTATGTATCAGGTTGGTTTTACAAAGCGGCTGCATACATACAAGGTACAAAAATAAAATGCGCTTTTGTGAGTACCAATTCTATAGCACAGGGAGAACAAGCAGGTATTTTGTGGCAAAAAATGTTTGATAATTACAAAATAAAAATTCATTTTGCCCATAAAACCTTTAAATGGAGCAATGAAGCCACAGGCAATGCCGCTGTGCATTGTATCATTATAGGGTTTGCCCATTTTGATATAGCCCAAAAAATATTGTACGATTATGAAGACGTAAAAAGCGAACCCACTCCACAAATAGTGCGCAACATTAACCCTTATTTAATACCTGCACCCGATGTAGTCGTATTGAATAAAGATAAATCTTTGTGCAATATGCCTGAAATGAAATATGGTAGCAAACCTACAGATGATGGGAACTTGTTGTTTACAGACGAAGAAAAAATCGCTTTTCTTAAAAAAGAACCTAAAGCAAGCCCTTTTATTAAACCGTTTATAAGTGCCAAAGAATACTTAAATGGGGAAAAGAGATGGTGTTTATGGTTAGCAGGCGTTGCCCCTGATGCCTATAGAAAATTGCCCGAAGTGATGAAAAGAATAGATGCCGTCAAAAAATTTAGAGGCAAAAGCATAGCCGCCACTACCAAAAGCTACCCACATGATGCCCTTTTTAGGCAAGTAACACAGCCCAACTCTGACTATATACTCGTTCCGCGAACTACGTCTGAAAACAGAAAATATATACCTATGAGTTTTTTCTCTAAGGACAATATAGTGAGCGATACTTGCCAAGCTATCCCCAATGGCGACCTCTATTTATTTGGTGTTTTGATGTCGCTGATGCACATGAGTTGGGTAAGGACAGTTTGTGGAAGATTAGAAAGTCGTTTTAGATATTCAAAAGATGTGGTTTATAACAACTTTCCCTTTCCGATAGAGGCAACCGAAGCACAAAGAGGCAAAGTAACCCAATGTGCTGAAGCAGTTTTGCAGGCAAGGACATTATATCCGAATAGTACGCTTGCCGATTTGTATGATGCCCGCACAATGCCCGTAGAGCTTACCAAAGCCCACAATGCCCTCGACCGCGCTGTAGATGCATGCTACAGAAAAGAAGCATTTACAAATGAATTGGCGCGTATCGCCTACTTATTTCAATTATATGAAAATCTCGTAACCCTATTATTCGCAGAACAGGCTGTAGAAGAGGCTAAATAGGTGTGATAGCCACTTTTTATTTGAAAGTATCTTTTCCCTCTCTCAAAATGCAGAGAGGGCAGGGTGTGAGGCTTCTAAAAAACACTTTCGCAAGAAGTCTATTAAACGCATCAAAATTTTCGAGCTTTCGAATGCGTGAAAATTGCTACCATTCCCCCAATTTCATTGGGGGCTATTTGTAAATTCAACACCTGAAGGTGTTGCTTGTGCTTTACCGAACCTCTCTATAGGTTCAAATTTGAATAGCCTCCAATGAAATTAGGGGAACTTTTATTTTGATGCGTTTAATCTGTCAAAAACCCGCGACTTTTGGTTGCGGGCTTTTTTTGCTATCTTTGCAAAATAAAGTGTTTTTGCTTACAAAATGAAGTTTTTATACCTATTCCTTGCCCTCTGCCTTGCCTGCCTAACCGCACAAGCCCAAAACAAAAAAGTTATAGACAGCCTCATGCGCGTCTATAACACCACTAAGCACGATACTACTAAAATATTGACTCTCAACGATATGGCTTATGAGTACAGAAGTAACAAGCCCGACACTTGTATCAGTATAGCTGAAAAATCCCTACAAATGAGTGAAAAAATAGGCTTTGAGAAGGGAAAAGCATGGGCGTGGAATAGCATGGGCGTGGCTAAAGCGAATAAAAAAAACTATCTAGAAGCCATTGCACACTATCAAAAATCCTTGGCTATTTTTGAAAGAATACAAGATAAAAAAGGCATAGGGAATAGTTTCCATAACATAGGTATTGTTTATCAGATGCAAGACGAGTATTCTTTGGCATTGGACTACTACCAAAAAAGCCTGAAAATAAAAGAAGAAATAGGCGATAAACAAAGAATGGCGGCAAGTTTAAATAACATAGGACTGATTTATAAGAATCAAGGAAACTATCCTTTAGCATTAGACTATTACCAAAAAAGCCTAAAAATAGAAGAGGATATTGGAAATAAACAAGGGATGGCTGGAAGTTTAAATAACATAGGTGTTCTTTATGATGAACAAGAGAACTATCTTTTGGCATTGGACTACTACCAAAAAAGCCTGAAAATAAAAGAAGCATTAGGAGATAAAATGGGTGTTATGGCAAGTTGCAATAACATTGGCGGCATTTATACGATTCAAGGCAACTATCCTTTAGCATTGGACTATCACCAAAAAAGCCTGAAAATACGAGAAGAAGTAGGAGATAAACGAGGGATTTCTCGAAGTTTCAATAACATAGGTAATATTTATTATCGTCAAGGCAACTATCCTTTAGCATCAGAGTATTACCAAAAAAGCCTGAAAATACAAGAGGAAATAGGAGATAAACGTGGCAAAACCTATACCTTAGATGGATTAGCACTAACAGCCCAAAAACAAGGAGCGTATGACAAAAGTATAGCCTACGCCCAAGAAGCACTACAAATAGCTCAAGAAATTGAAGCAACCATAGAAGTCAGTAGTTTAATTGCAACTTTATACCAAGCCTACAAACGCAAAGGCGACTATGCAAAAGCCCTTGAATACCACGAGCTATACAAAACTACGAATGACTCACTTTTCAATATAGAAAAGTCTAAAAAAATAGCGAACCTTGAAGCACAAGCAGACATAGAGCGTAATCAAAAAGAGATAGCCATTTTGAATAAAAATCAAGTGATTTTGGAGAAAGATAACCAACTCCAAAAAGCTGCAAAAGAAAGCGAACGCACTGAAAGACTGGCTATCGAGAAACAAAAAGAAGCTAATGAACTCTTTGCTATGGCAAAACAAGAAAAAGACAAACGCAAACAAGATAGCCTCTATAACCTCGCACAACAAAGACAGCTTGAGTCGGATAAGTTTTCGGCTGAAAGCAAAGCCCAAAAGCTCCAGATACAACAAGCCAAAGAAGCCAAAGACGCACAACAGCGTGTGTTGTATGTAGTGTTGGCAGGCTTGGTGGTTGCTTTGATACTTGCCTACCTTGCCTACCGAAGCAGGCAAGCAGAGAAACGAGCTAAAAACGAAGTAGAAGCACAAAAAGAAGAAATTACGCTACAAGCCGAGCAGTTGGAAAGTGCCAATAAAACCAAAGACCAGCTTTTTACGATTATTGCCCACGATTTGCGAAGCCCGATGACGGCTTTTCAGGGGTTAAATAAGCAAATCAAATTCTTTTTGGCAAAAGACAGACCTGAAAAATTAGAGCAGTTAGGCGAAAATATCGAGAAAGCCTCTACGCGCTTGAATAGCCTTTTGGATAACCTCCTACAGTGGGCAATGCTCCAAAAACAAGTGATACAAGTAAATCTGCAACCTGTAGATTTGCAAGAAGCTACCACGCACAGCCTTTCACATTTTGAGGGACTTGCGCAAAGCCAACAAGTTGTGTTGCATCAGGAGGTAGGCAAGGAAAGCATCACTACAGATTACAATGTTTTGCAAACTATCTTGCGCAATTTGCTTAGTAACGCCCTTAAGTTCACTCCCGAAGGAGGCGATATTTATCTTGCCTACCAGCGTGAGGGCAGGCAAGGCATACTTTCGGTGCGTGATACAGGCGCGGGTATGTCTGCCGAAAAAGTAGCCAACCTTTTTCAAGGCATACAATTCAAAAGCGAACAGGGGCTAAGAGGCGAAAAAGGTACAGGCATTGGGCTACAGCTTTGTTATGAATTGGCACAGCAAATCAACGGTACGCTAAAAGTAGCAAGTCAGGAAGGGAAAGGTTCAGTTTTCAGCCTAATACTAAACGACATTCAGGCGGTTCAGTAGCGACTCTTTGCTTCTGCGACTGATGCCTATTTGTGTGCCATCTTGCAAAATGATTAGATTTTTGTCAAGGTCAATATTTTGGATATATTGCGTATTCACGAGGCTACTGCGACTTGTGCGCACGAATATATCGGCAGGGAGTTTATTTGCAAGGTCATTGAGCGATACACGTGCCACTATTTTCTCGTCTTGTGTGTGCAGTTCAGCATGGCTTGCATCTGATATGATGTAGGTAATGTCTTGGATAGCTATTTTTTCTAATTTTTGTCCTATTTTGACAAATAGGCTGTGCGGAGCCAAGACATCTTTTTTCCATGCTGTAAAAAGTTCTGTATCCCAAGTCGATTTGTAGTATTTGTAGATAGCCAACTCTATGCTACGCTCAAGCGAATTTTCGTCTATCGGCTTTACCATGTAGGCAATGGGGTTGGTCTGTTTGGCGCGTTCAAAGGTAGCCTTGTCTTCTATGGAGGTCATAAAGATGATAGGCACAGGCTTTTTGGATTGATTGATGGCTTCGGCTACATTGATGCCATCTTTTCCACCTTTGATATTGATATCCAAAAGCACCAAATCAGGCTCTACCGCTACAAAAAGGCGCATAGCATCTGTGGCATTGTCGGCAGTATGTACTTTGTCATAGCCCATCTCCTCCAGATATATCAGGAGGGTTTCTAGAAAAATAGGCTCGTCTTCTACGATTAGGATTTTCATATATCAGTCAGTTACTTCAAAAAGTCATGTAAGATTTGGTGGAAAATACCTAAGACTTTGGGCAACTCTACGAGGTAGTAGTTTTTGATGTCTAAGGTTATTCCTTCTGTATTTTTTTAAGTGAAAAGAGAAGTTTGTCATTTTGAGCGAAGCTCAACATCTCGTTTTTCGTTCACAAATCGTCATTCAACAACGAG
>JAYTNK010000653.1:0-10462 GCA_043748375.1 Cytophagales bacterium | reverse complement strand
CCTCTCCAAATGGAGAGGGGAAATGTCAGTAGATAATTTTCCCCTCTCCATGTGGAGAGGGGGCAGGGGGTGAGGCAAGATAGAACGTAACAGCCCTGCCATTTTATGGGAGGCTATTCAAAATTGAACCTCTAAAGAGGTTCTACAAAAGGCAAAAGCCCCTAAAGGGCAATGCTATTAAGCTAAGGATTTACCCATATTTTGCATTTTGCGCGTTTTTCCGTAGGTTAGCACCTACGGCTATTCATATTGCGAACTCATTCGAGGTCGTGTATGTCTAAATTTTGTGCCTTGAGAACCCCGATAGGGGTTCTACTATGAATAGCCGTAGGTAAAACCTACGGAAAATGACGCAAACACACATTTTTGTAATAAATCACAGGGTATAATTTGGTTTCTTAGCTTAATAGCATTGGGCTTTACCCCTACTGATTAACCGTATCTTTTATTGAAAATAAATATTTTACATATAATCGGTTGTTTATACTACCTTGATTAGCACTAATAAGTAAAAATTAAATATGGGTAGGCAAGTTTGCAACTTGCCTGCCAAAAACATAAAAGCCTGCATAAATGCAGGCTTTTATTAATTCTTCTTGTTGGGTTGTTGCTCAAGTAATTTGAAAAACTCATCTAACTTCGGCAAGATAATGATTTCAGTTCTGCGATTTGCGGCACGCCCTTCTGTAGTTGTGTTGGAGGCTTTGGGTACATATTCGCCTCGTCCTCCTGCTGTCATACGCTCTGGTGCGACTTTATATTTCTGTTGCAAATAGCGTACTATAGCCGTTGCGCGCATAGCACTCAAGTCCCAATTATCTGTAAGGCATTTGTTGGCTATCGGCACGTTGTCTGTATGACCTTCTACCAAAATATCAAAGTCTTTGTGGTCATTGACTACTTTGGCAATTTTCCCTAATACGCTTTCGGCGGCTGTGTTAATGTTATCGCTTCCAGATTTGAATAGAAGTTTATCAGAAATAGAGATATAGACTACTCCTTTTCTAACTTCTACGTTAATGTCTTTGTCGTTTACGTTGTCCAATGAGCGTTTTATATTCATGGCGAGTAGCATATTCAAGGAGTCTTTACGCTGAATAGAGGAGTTAAGGTCTTTAATATATTTGCCTTGCTCGCCAAGTGTTTCAAGCGATTTTTTGATATTTTCCGCACCTGTTTTGCTGATAACCGACAGGTCTGCCATACGATTCAATAGACTTTCATTGGTGTTTTTGAGCATATCAACTTGTTTTTCAAGTACTTGCGCCTTACTTTTTTCTGCGCCAAGCTCTATGTCCCTATTTTTTGTTTGCGCTTGTGCATCGTTAAGTTGTGTGCGTACTTTATCACAGTCTTCGCGTACTTGTATTACAGAGGCTTCAAGCTCTTTCACACGAGTTTGGGAAGAAAGTAATTTTTTTTTACTCACACAAGAGGCTGCTATCACTATCGTTAGTGCCAAAAATATTTTTCTCATAATTCAAAATTAAGCAGGGGTAACGCCAATAATTGAGGGTAAAATTTTGATTTTTGCGCGTCAGCTATAGTTTGTGCATGGCGCGTATGATGGCAATCCGAGCCTGCCCAATGCACCATACCACGCGAGATGAGTTTTTCGGCAAATGCTTGTGCCGTTTTGCCATAATAGCCTGCCAAAGAGTTGAGATTGATTTGTAACAAAACACCTCTTTCGTATAGCTCCTCTATGGCTTTAAAGTCGTTATACAAATACTGATAACGCTCAGGGTGCGCAAAAACAGGCTTATAACCCGATGTTTGCAAATCAAAAATAGCTTGTTTCAGATATTTAGGTTTGTCTTGAAAACCTGTTTCAATCAAGATATAACGTTCACCAAACGTTAGCAATGGCTCGCCTTTTTCTACTTTACGCATGAACCATTCGTCAGCATAATACTCTGCTGCTGCCTCTATTTGTACTTCTACTTCTTGCGTTTGCAGATATTCACGCAGTTCAGATAGTTTTTGGTTAATAATTTCGGGTGTATTTTTGTAAAAATCGCTCATGATATGCGGCGTAGTAACAAACCGCGTGTAGCCAGCTTTTTGCAATGTTTTAATGAGGGCAAGTGATTCTTCAAGTGTTTTTGCCCCATCATCTATACCTGCGAGCAGATGCGAATGTATATCAGTAGTAAGTACACGCGTAGGCGTTTGAAGCGTGGGAACGACTTCTTTTTGGGCTTTAAAGCCTAAATTTTTAAGAAAATTTAGCATGATTGGGTTAGGACTGTCAGATATTAACGTATCTTTGATAGTTTTTATTGTAATAATCGCAGGCTATGCAAAGGCTAAAGGGCGAATAACCAAGCCGTCCATTTCCTTCACAAGACGCATTTGGCACGCCAAACGGCTTCCCGTAGGTATGGTAGGCAAGGTGTCAAATAGCACCCACTCTGCTTCAGATGCCTCTTTTAAGGCTTCTTCACCTTCCAATATTTGTATATGGCAAGTGGCACACATAGCAATACCTCCGCAAGTAGCGTGTATATCGTAGTCGCTTGCTTTCAGAATCTCCATTAAGCTAAGATTCATATCTGTAGGAGCTTCTATGGGCGTACGTATGCCGTTGACTTCTTCTACAAAAATAGTGATAATAGACATAGTTTATGGTTTGTTTTTTTAATGTCCTAATAAATGCAATAAGGTATGCCCAAAAATATAGATAGCTCCTGTAAAAACGAAAGCGCAAATAACAGCACTGATAAACATATACAGTATTATTTTCCCTTGTTTTTCGCCAAAACTCACTGCAGTAAGTGTACCACCAATCGGCATTAAGAGCAAAGGAGTAAGAAATGCTACCCCCACAATGCCATATTTTCGCCACAGGCGCACTTTTTTACGATTTTTAGGGGTGAATAATTTTTTTGGTTTTGAAGATAGGGAGGCAAGCCAACGCTTTAAATGCTTACCCAAAAACGTAAACAATATCACAGAAGTCATCATACCACCAACCGTGAGGGCGACAGTTTCTAAATAGGACAAACCAAGCGTATATCCTCCCACAGGTCCAAATACAAACTTGAGCATACTACTCGTCCAAACCCCCAAATATTTCAAGAAAAGTACCATGCGTATGTTGATTATTTATGATTATTACCGCAAAGATACTATATTTTTAGCTAATTTTCTTTGGGGTTGTTTAGTTTTAGACCTCTAATTTTGTAATACCTTTGGAGTAGCCTTTTTGTTTTCAAATTTATAGCTGAAGTTCACATTTAACACGTGTTTGAATTGTACAGCAAGTTTTGTGCTATTATCAGCTTGTTTAATAAGAATGTCTTGGTCATAAATCATTTGTGTGCCAAAAGTAGTCGAGATAAATTTATTAACCTTGAGTGTAAGCAATGTTTCCCAGTTTACATCTATACGTTTAATAAAGAAAGCATCATACCCAGAGAATAAGTTTGTACTACTTTTAAAGTTTACGTTTTCTGCAAGTTTTATATCAAGTTTATGATTAAAATTCAAGCCTATTTCTGCTCTTATTTTATTTCCATTTTTTACACCAAAAGCACCAGCTTGTGCCAGTGAGTCATTGAGTACAGTTGTTAATTTGCCAAAGGTAGGCGAGAGCGTAATTGCCATATATTTATTATTATACCCTACCGAGAAAACGTTGGTATTGATATAACCAGCCGTCATAAAATTGGAGATGAGTTGCCCTTTTACTTCCTTGCCTACCGCGTCGCGTCCATACAGATAGCCTGCCAATAATTGTGTGCGTAGTTCTAAACCAGCACCCAAGCTCCATTTTTCATTGAGTTTATAGGCGTATATAGAACTTGCAATAAATTGGTCATCAGTCTTTTTAAACAAGTTTTCGCTACTTTTGCCTATTTGTGCTGCGCCTAATGCAAGATTAAGATTTGATTGCCAAAGGCTTTTGCTTGTACTACGGATAGCTTTTAAATCCACTAAGCCTCCAATAGAAATAGCATTTTGCCCACCCGCTGCCCAATCACTTAAGCCAACATTGGAGAAGTTAAAAGTAATAGCCCCGTTTTTTGTCCATTTTACGGTGTCAGCAGGTGTTTGTGCTTGCGCAAATAGGGTTGTGAGGAAAAATAAATACACAAAAGAAAAATAACGCATAGTTTTTGAAATAAGGAAAGAGCAAAGAGAATAAATAAAGTTTGATTTTATATGGGTTTTATGTTTATCATAGTTTTGAGCCTTGTTATAGGCGGGTTAGCCATTTTCACAGTTGTTTATGCTATATATGCTTTTTTGCAGGCAATGACAGTGGAAAACAATAAAGCGCAGGCAAGGTCAAGCATTTTGGAAAAAGAAAATGAGCAACTTCGTTTTGAGAAAAAGCATATCCAGCTACGCTTAAATCAATTAGAGAGTAACGAAGCTAATCAATAGCATTTAACGGCAACTTTTTAACCTAAGTGCGCAAAATAACAACTTGCCTGCCATATATACAATATTTTTCGATAAAAACCATTGAAAACCTGCTCAAACGCCACTAAAGAACGTTTATTAAATAAAGTGTTATTTATTTTTGAACGCTAGGTCATCTATCATTGACAACGTTTAATAGGTTGCACACCATGAAAAGGGTACATTATTAAAGCCAGTTTGTAACGTTAAAAACAGATTATTAAGGTTTAAAAACAATACTTTCTGTTCAAATACCCCCTTTATTTAATAAGTGTTCCTAAGAGTAGATAAGCATTAGTTATGAACAAATAGTTTTTGCAAATCAGCTACAGTAAGCCCTTCAAAGTTGGGCAATACCAAGTCAGTATGCGCCAATTCTTCGTGTGTGTGTGTGGTGCTAATGCCTATTACTTTACAACCTGCGGCTTTAGCAGAGGCTACTCCTGCGAGCGAATCCTCGAATACGATACAGTTTTCGGGTTGAAAACCAAGTGCGGAAGCGGTTTTTAGGTATATTTCAGGGTGAGGCTTGCCTACCGTTACAAAACGCTCGTCAAGAATTGTACTGAAATAAGGCTCAAGTTTTGTATGATGCAACACAAAGTCGACATTGGCACGAGGCGCGGAAGTCGCAATGGCTTTTGGAATATTTTGGCTGTGTAAGAGTTGGACAAAGGCAATTGCTCCCGCAAGTGGCTGAATGTCAGGTGCGTAAATTTCACGAAATAGTGCCTCTTTTTCATCGGCATATTGTTGAAGCAACTCTTCTGTAAGCGTGCCAAATAAATTTGTTATCCAGTCGCGGTTAGTGCGCCCATATATTTGGGTGCGCAACTGTTCTTCAGTAAGGTGCTGTCCATATTTTTCGCAAAATTGGCGAAGGGCAATTTTATGGGGTGGATTGCTGTCTATTAGCACACCATCCATATCAAACATAATAGCAAACATAATAACAAAGATTGGTTTATATAAAAACAGCCTCAAAAGTAATCTTTTGAGGCTGTAGGATAGGTAAACTATGAATTACTTCACGTACTCGCGCTCTTTTTCTTTGCGCGATGCTTTTTCAATTTGTTTTTCGCGTTGTTCTTGATCTACTTTGGTGCTTACTTCTACTTGTTCGTAGTCGCGCAAGCCCGTACCTGCAGGGATAAGATGCCCTACAATCACGTTCTCTTTCAAGCCAAGCAAGTAGTCGCGTTTGCCATTGATAGCGGCTTCGCTCAACACTTTGGTCGTCTCTTGGAACGAGGCAGCAGAAATAAAGCTCTCCGTACCCAATGAAGCTTGTGTAATACCTTGCAACATAGGGCGTGATGTAGTAGGTTCAGCCTCTCGCACTTTCACGGTTTTTAAGTCGCGGCGTTTCAAGCTGGAGTTTTCGTCGCGTAAATCACGCACCGATACAATCATACCTAATTTCAGTTTTTCCGAATCACCTTTATCTGTTACGACCTTTTTATCCAACATTTTATCATTTTCGGCTTGTACCGTAAACTTATCTATCAGTTGATTAGGCAAGAAGTTTGTATCACCAGGCTCCACGATTTCCACTTTTTGCATCATTTGACGCACAATAGTTTCAATGTGTTTATCATTAATTTTCACACCTTGCAAACGATATACTTCTTGAATTTCATTCACTAAATACTCTTGCACAGCTGTTGGACCTTTGATAGACAAGATGTCGGAAGGCGTAATAGCTCCATCAGAAAGTGGTTGCCCAGCCCTTATAAAGTCATTTTCTTGCACCAAGATGTGCTTAGAAAGTGGCACAAGATAAGTACGGCGAACGCCATCACGTGATTCAACGATAATTTCTTTGTTACCACGTTTGTTGTTGCCATAGCTTACTACACCATCTATTTCTGTAACAACAGCTGGATTTGAAGGGTTACGAGCTTCAAAAAGCTCCGTTACGCGAGGCAAACCACCCGTAATATCGCGGGTTCTACCTGTTGAACGAGGTATTTTGGCAAGAATAGCACCCATTTCAATGACCTTGCCTGCCTTTACTGCCAAACGCGCCCCTACAGGCAAGTTATAAGTACGTGCCGTTTCATCATCCCCCGTATCGATAATCATAGTCGGGTTTTTCATCTTATCTTTCGATTCTATGATGATAATTTCGCGGAAGCCTGTCTGTGAGTCAATATCTTCTTTGCACGTAATATCATTTTCAACGCCTTCAAAGCGTACAGTACCAGCAATTTCAGAAAGGATAAGTGCATTAAAAGCATCCCAAAAACATAGGAGGTCGCCTTTTTTCACTTCTTGCCCATCTTTCACCTTCATGTATGCACCGTAAGGCACGTTGCTTGATAACAATACTTTTTTGCCATCAGGCGAAAGCAATTTTATCTCGCCTGTACGTCCTACGACTACTTCGCTTGGATTTCCTTCGAGGTCATTGCCCATTACCCTACGCAATTCTTCAAACTGTATGATACCATCAAATTTTGCTTTGATAGTAGGGTCTACAGCAATACTGTTTGCCGCACCACCCACGTGGAAAGTACGAAGCGTAAGTTGTGTACCAGGTTCACCAATAGATTGTGCCGCAATAACGCCTACAGCTTCACCTTTTTGAGCAATTTTTGCTGTAGCAAGGTTTCGTCCATAGCATTTTGCACAAATACCTCTACGCGTTTCGCAAGTAAGAGCGGAGCGGATTTCGAGGGTTTCAATGCTTGTTTGGTCAATTTTGAGTGCCACTTCCTCGTTTACTTCCTCGCCTGCCAATAAAAGCACTTCATCTGTAAGCGGATCGATAATATCATGAACAGTTACGCGTCCTACGATACGTTCTGACATTGGCTCTACAATCTCATCTTGGTCATCTTTTAAAGCTGAAACTGAAATACCACGTAAAGTACCGCAATCGGCTTCATTGATAATAACATCTTGTGCTACATCCACCAAACGGCGTGTTAAGTAACCTGCATCAGCCGTTTTCAAAGCCGTATCTGCCAAGCCTTTACGCGCACCGTGTGTAGAAATAAAGTACTCAATAACGTCCAAACCTTCTTTAAAGTTAGAAAGGATAGGGTTTTCAATAATCTCGCCTACCGAACCTTGTAAGTTCTTTTGAGGTTTTGCCATCAAACCACGCATTCCACCCAGCTGACGAATCTGCTCGCGTGAACCACGCGCTCCAGAGTGCATCATCATATAGATAGAGTTGAAGCCTTTTTGGTCTTCCTCTAATTGCTTAAGCAAGATTTCTGTAATCTTATTATTGGTTCTTGTCCAAATATCAATGGTTTGGTTGTAACGTTCGCTGTCTGTAAGCAAGCCTATTTCATAGTTCATCACTACTTCAGCCACTTTTTCTTTGGCAGCATTTACCAAAGGCATTTTTTCAGCAGGCACACTTACATCACTCAATCCGATAGACAAGCCACCTTTATAGGCAGTTTGGAAACCAAGTGTTTTAATATCATCAAGGAATTGGGCGCAGCGAGCTACTCCTGCAATTTTATATACAGTAGAGATAATTTGCTGCAATTTTTTCTTGGTCAACAATTCGTTTACGTAACCAACTTCTTCGGGAACATAACGGTTGAACAATACACACCCAGCCACCGTGTCTATCATTTCCTCTACCAATGAGCCATCTTCTTTACGCATTTGTACACGTACTTTGATGTTGGCGTGCTTAGAAATTTTCTTCTCGTTGATAGCAATAATAACTTCTTCTGAAGAATAGAAGCGTTTGCCATCGCCCAATGTGGGGTCATCTTCCGTACTTTTCCTACCTTTAGTCAGGTAGTACAACCCAAGCACCATGTCTTGTGAAGGTACTGTAATAGGTGAGCCGTTGGCAGGGTTCAAAATGTTGTGCGACGAAAGCATCAATACAGAAGCCTCTAATACAGCGGCGGGCCCGAGTGGCACGTGAACTGCCATTTGGTCACCATCAAAATCCGCATTAAATGCCGTACATACAAGTGGGTGTAGTTGAATCGCCTTGCCTTCTATAAGCTTAGGTTGGAAGGCTTGAATACCCAAACGGTGCAAGGTAGGGGCGCGGTTCAAAAGGATAGGATGTCCTTTTAGCACGTTCTCCAAAATATCCCACACTACAGGGTCTTTCCTATCTACAATTTTTTTAGCAGATTTAACCGTTTTTACAATACCACGCTCAATCAATTTGCGGATAACAAATGGCTTGAATAACTCTGCAGCCATGTCTTTGGGTAAACCGCACTCATGTAATTTGAGTTCGGGTCCTACCACAATTACAGAACGACCAGAGTAATCGACACGTTTACCCAATAAGTTTTGGCGGAAACGACCAGGCTTGCCTTTCAGCATATCTGACAGCGACTTCAAGGCGCGATTGCCATCGGCACGCACCGCGTTCACTTTGCGTGAGTTATCAAACAAAGAATCGACCGCTTCTTGAAGCATACGCTTCTCGTTACGCAAAATAACCTCTGGGGCTTTGATGTCAATCAAACGCTTGAGGCGGTTATTGCGAATAATCACGCGCCTATAAAGGTCGTTCAAATCCGATGTAGCGAACCTACCTCCATCAAGTGGCACAAGCGGACGCAGTTCAGGAGGAATAACAGGCACCATGCGAATAATCATCCACTCTGGGCGGTTTTCTATGCGTGATTGCGAGTCGCGGAATGCTTCCACCACACGCAAACGCTTCAATGCCTCTGCCTTGCGTTGTTGCGACTTATCGGTAGAAGCCGTATGGCGCAATTCGTAGGAAAGGTCATTAAGGTTTGTTCTTTTCAAAAGCATTTCCAATGCTTCCGCACCCATTTTGGCGATGAATTTATTGGGGTCTTCATCGGGAAGCAGTTGGTTTTCGCGAGGGAGTTTGTCCATGATGTCCAAATACTCATCTTCGTTCAAGAAGTCGAGTATCGCCTTGCCGTCAGCCTCCATGATGCCCGCTTGCACAATAATGTAGCGTTCATAATAGATGATTTGGTCAAGTTTTTTGGTAGGCAAGCCCAAGAGATAGCCAATCTTGTTTGGCAATGAACGGAAATACCAAATATGCGCTACAGGAACAACCAGCTCGATACGCCCCATGCGTTCGCGGCGCACTTTCTTCTCAGTAACTTCCACGCCGCAACGGTCGCAGATGATGCCTTTGTAGCGAATCCGCTTATACTTCCCGCAGTGGCACTCCCAGTCCTTCACAGGTCCGAATATGCGTTCGCAAAACAGCCCACCCATCTCAGGTTTGTACGTCCTGTAGTTAATGGTTTCAGGTTGTGTTACTTCGCCGAAGGAAGCCGAAAGTATCGACTCAGGTGATGCCAAGCTAATGGTCATTGTCCTAAAGTCGTTTGAGATTTTTTTGTTCTTCTTGAATGCCATGTGAATGAATTGACGAAAAACTATGTATATTAAATATGTATTACGAAGTTGATTTTATGCGCCATGTGTTTCTTAATGATAGGATTTACATGGCAAATGCGCCAGTCCATCTTCAAAATGTACCATGCGCTTGGTGATGTTATGTTTGTTAAAAAATGTTTTTAAAATGTAGGTTGTGATAGTGTACAGAGTATATATATTTTGAATGTTCTTTTTTTAGGCTTACATACCTTTTTAACATAACAATATCTAAAAATACGAACATCCTATTTCGCGAAAAGGCATAAGTCTGCAAAGATACAAGGTATTTTTGATTTTACAAATGTTTTTGATTTTTTTTAAAAATATTCACACAGCCCTGCCTACCCAATTTTGGTTGGGTAGGCAAGGCGTAGCTTTTTTTCGTATATTAACATTATAGGTTGTTTTTCAATTTTTAGCAGTATTTTCATATTGTAAGCGTATTTTTTTTTATTTATTTAAAATATGCTACTTTATTTATTGTAGTGGCTAAAAATATGAGCAATCAGCTTTATTATAACGCATAGTCCGACAAAATTACGGAGGTTTTTGCATATTTCCAAATTATTTTCGATATTTTCAAGAATATTCCTTCTGTATTTTTTTAAGTGAAAAGAGAAGTTTGTCATTTTGAGCGAAGCTCAACATCTCGTTTTTCGTTCACAAATCGTCATTCAACAACGAG
>JAYTNK010000652.1:0-4705 GCA_043748375.1 Cytophagales bacterium | reverse complement strand
GTTGAAGCAACATGACTCACTTGGACATCTTTCATTATTGTTTTACAAAAAATAAATAATTGATTATCAGGCATTTAAAAATTCCATATTCATAGATCTTAGCTTAACAGCATTGGGATTGCCCCTACTCAAAAAACGTCTCCACAAAAATTGTCAGACAACTGAGATTATCAACACACCATTACTTTTTCGGCTACTTGGTTATTTTAGCTCATATAACGCTTAGGTTGCAGAATACAATTTCTGAACATACTTTAAGCAATGTGCATAAATTTATGGGTTTGCAACGATACGCGCCAATGTGGATTCGCCTTTACATAATCAATCAAAAGAGGTAAAATCGTATCAGACTTACTCCATTCAGGTTGTAGTAAAAGCGCGCATGATGGATTCATTTGACGTGCAAAACCTTCTGCCCAAGCTATATCAGAAGGGTGGTAAATAACTATTTTTAGTTCATTAGAAATTTCGTAAAAGGCAGGCAAGGGCTTTTTGAATTTCTTAGGCGAAAAGCAAATCCAGTCCCATTCGCCCGAAATAGGATAAACGCCTGCCGTTTCAATATGCCTTCGAAAGCCTGCTTCTTTAAGCGTTTGGCACATATAGGCAAGGTCGTGCATTAACGGCTCGCCTCCCGTAATAACCGCAAGGCGCGCTTGATGCCTCGATGCTTCAGCCACTATATCGGTTACAGCAAGTTGTGGATGTGCGTTTATATCCCACGATTCTTTTACATCGCACCAATGACAACCCACATCGCAACCTCCCAATCGAATAAAATAGGCGGCGCGTCCTTGATACACGCCTTCGCCCTGCAAGGTGTAAAATGCCTCCATAACAGGCAGGGTTGTAAGTGTGTCTATCATACAAATATTTTTGTTATCAATATAAAGTTTAAGATAATGTGCCTAATGCTTGTTCAAAGTCCGCTATAAGTACATCTGGGGCTTCTAAACCTATGCAAATGCGTATCATATTCCAAGCCAAATCAGGCGTAGGGTAGTTTGGTGAGCCATGCAAAACACACGCAGGAAAGGCAAGAGACTCGTAAGCCCCCCATGAAACCGCCAGCAAAAACCGCTTCAGTGCATTGCAGAAACCCTCTACTTCGGCTATATCGTTGGCTTTAACCGCTATGCTAAACATACCCGCCCCTTGTTTCATTTGTTTTTGCGCCAATTCAAACTGTGGGTTTTCGGGCTGAAATGGATACCAAATTTTTTCTATTTTCGGGTGTTGTGCCAAATACGCTATTATTTTTGCAGTTGTTTGGCTTACGCGCTCAAGGCGAACCTCAAGTGTACGCAACCCACGCAAAAGTAACCATGCATTGAAAGGGGATATTACGCCGCCCAATGTCATAAACTCGCCTGCGAATATCTTGCTGACCATTTCACGAGAAGCACATAGCACACCTGCTACAGCATCGCTATGCCCTGCAATGTACTTTGTGGCAGAATGCGTCATGATGTCTATACCATATTTGGCGGGTTGTTGAAAAAGCGGTGTGGCGTAACTATTGTCGATGATGCTTACCAACCCGTGTGCTTTGGCTATCTTGCCTACTGCCTCTATGTCCTGCTGTTCAAAAGTCCAAGAATTAGGACTTTCTAAAAATAATACTTTGGTATTAGGTTGGATAGCTTTTTCAAAATTATGCGCATCTGTACCATCAATATAAGTTATTTGAACGCCAAAACGCGGTAGAAGCGTACTAAACAGTTTTTTTGTCCAGCTATACGGTTTTTGAACCGAAACGATATGCTCGCCTGCCTGCACATTTGCCATGACCGCTGCCGCTATAGCCGCTGAGCCACTTGCGAATACAAGTGCGTCTTCTGTGCCTTCAAGAGCCGCCATTTTTTCGCGCAATGTATTAACGGTAGGGTTGTTGCCACGCGTATAAAAGGGTTGATTTTGCTCATTTTGAATCATGTGGCGCATGGCGGCTACGGTAGGCGAGGCAAACATAGCCGTTTGAAAGATAGGAGGAGCTACCGAGTTAAGATAGTCTTCTCTATTTTCTCCCAAATGATTGAGAATATACGAAAGGTCAAAATCCATACTAATGGTTAAAATGTTGATTATCAGTTTTTTACAAACATAAAACTACTAATACACTTAGTTTTTAATGCTTATTGTATATATTTAATGGTATATTCAGCGTGCAAATATAGTACTTTTTTAAGCAAAGTCAAGTGTGTTTTCCTTTTGAGTAGCATATACCATTTTGCTACTCAGTTGATCTTATGCTGTGTTCTTATTCTCACCTAACAATTTTCCTAAAAACTACTTGTAATCGACAACGTAACGCCACTTGAAGCAGGAACAATACGACAGATACCACCTACACAAACTAATCCAGCGCGTTGTCTGCCTACATTTATCGAAAAGCGGTTAGCATTTTTTACAAAAGCCGCACCTGCATTATAGTAGTGAATAGGTACACCTACGCGGAGTCCGTTA
Organism: Cytophagales bacterium; assembly: GCA_043748375.1. Lineage (GTDB taxonomy): Bacteria > Bacteroidota > Bacteroidia > Cytophagales > Microscillaceae > RDXI01. Next base: position 2,239 of record JAYTNK010000652.1, on the reverse strand, counting down.
TAGTTTATCTCATCAAACACATAAAAAAACCACTTAGGGGCAAGGCTATATTCCAACATACCCATCATCCAAGCACCAAAGTCTTGGTTTGTTCCTAAGTGTTGCAATTCCATGCGCAATGATTTTTTACGCCCTATTTTATAAAGCATATCTAATACTATAGTGTGCGACTTTATCAATCCGAAGCCTGTTGTCCCTTCTATTTGGTCTTTGTCATATTGCAAGAACACATATTTGGCTGTCATTTTAAAGTCCTTGCTAATTTTTTTGATAACTTCGATATTGCTATCTTGGAAGTAAGACCGCTTACCAAGCGCAAAAAACTGCGTACTATCGACGCTGCGTGCAAGCGCATAGTTTAGATTTATTTCTACCCCATACTTGCCTCCCAACAGACTGCCTTTTTTAACATTATAGGAAATATCAGCCTGCACAGCCGTTTCGCCTACCGTTTGCGCGGCATACGGATAAAGCGTAAGCAAACGATAGGTATGTTGTGTAGTATTTGCAGGTATATAATTAACCCACAGACGGTTGGCTATAGCGCGGCGGTCAGAGCGCGTATCCATGTTTTCAATTCGTTTTGCGGCAAGATTGATACCTACATTTTTGTAGGTATAGCCCAAATTGAGCAATGCCGCTGAACCTTTGTTTGAAACATACTTATTCATGGCACTAGGGTCTTCGCCCTTGCTTACATATTCGCTATAAAGCGTAAAATCTCCTTTATTTACGGTTATACGTGCCGCGTATAGTTCGGTTTGAGTAGGTACATTATTCAACGTACCCGAATAAGGCTGAAAACGGCTAACCATACTTCCACCCAATGTGATGTGCCAATCGGAAAGTGTAGCGGAGTCTATAGGCAAGATGTGATGCAAATAGACTTCTCCATCAATGCCTCTTACCGTACCTTCACTTTTTTCAAAGCCATCTCGTTGCTTGCCTGCAAACCCTGTAAGACGAGCCTTGTCTTTAAAACTATAACGCACTCTCATGCCATCTACCGAATTGTCGATGCCTAATTGTCGTTGTTCTTGAGCGCGAAACGACATACCACTCCCAAACTGCTCATAGAAATTACCAGCAGTAACTTCCAACCCATCGCTTTGGTAGGTAAGGTAACGATTGGCTATGCCTGTACCCTGAAAATTAGTGGGGTAACCCAACAACGGAGGCGCGTAATGCTCGTAGCGTAACCCTGTGCTAAATTGATTAAACCGATAATCAAGCTTGAGGTAGCTATTTAAGCCGATTTTTTCAGGTGGCGGAATCGCATTGATGCGGTTATCGCGCAAATAATATTGAAAATCGGTTTGAAAGCTACCAGAAACATTGCCCTTGTCGCTTTGGGCAACAGCAGTTGCAGAAAAAAATAAAAAGTAGGCAAGAAACAGGTAAATAGTTTTTATCATGAAAAACACCAAACGGTTAAATCGTTTGAGGTGCAAATGTAATAAAAATTTGTTTTTTCCACAAAAAGTATTACCTTTGCAACATATTTAGAAGCTATCCTCTCATACTTATTATTTTGCGTAATTATTACTGCGCTAACTTAAGTTGCTTCACATTAAATAAATCATTTGGCTCTGTAGTTCAATGGATAGAATAGAAGTTTCCTAAACTTTAGATACGGGTTCGATTCCCGTCGGAGCTACTAATTTATAAACAGTTTTTATTTTTAGATAATAGGGTGTTCGATTAAACCCACATCTAATAATCGTAGCATCACTACACTATGGTTTACGTTAGTAGAAAAGAGCATTTTAACGCCGCACATCGGCTTTATAACCCACAGTGGACACAAGAAAAAAACTGTGAGGTTTTTGGTGCATGCGCCAATGAATATTTTCATGGACATAATTTTGAGCTGATTGTTACCGTAAAGGGCGAACCAAGCCCTGATACAGGCTTCGTAATAGACATGAAAGCCCTTGGAAAAATCATTAAGGCTGAAATCATTGAAAAACTTGACCATCGAAACCTAAACGTGGAAGTAGATTTTTTGCAAAACAAAATACCAAGTTGCGAGATAGTAGTCATGGAGATTTGGCGCATACTCGCGCCACTTGTAGCCCAAGCCTCTGAAAGTAGAGGTGTGTTGCACTGTATCAAATTATATGAAACACATAATAATTTTGTCGAATACTACGGCTAAGAAAAGGGAATTAAATAAGTTGATAATTTCACTCACACGAAGCCACGCTGTAAGCGTCTGTTATCGCACTTTTGTGCCAAC
>JAYTNK010000651.1:0-4186 GCA_043748375.1 Cytophagales bacterium | reverse complement strand
TCTCGTTGTTGAATGACGATTTGTGAACGAAAAACGAGATGTTGAGCTTCGCTCAAAATGACAAACTTCTCTTTTCACTTAAAAAAATACAGAAGGAACTTCCTCTCAAAACTCAAATATCCAGTAGTAAAGTCCAAAGTATAAATATTTTAACGTTAAATATTTTGTTTTTAATATCTAAACCAAATGCTATCAAATAAATTGCAAAAATAAAACCTCAAATCAGTTTTTTTTTTGCTATAACTATACAACCTATTGAAAAAATAGCTAACTTTGCGCAAATTTCAATAAATCTGTAATTTTTAATACAAATGTCTGACCTAAGAAAACTGCGCAATATCGGCATATCTGCCCACATTGACGCAGGTAAAACGACCACTACGGAGCGTGTCCTTTATTATACAGGACTTACGCACAAAATAGGCGAAGTGCATGAAGGCGCAGCTACTATGGACTGGATGGAGCAAGAGCAAGAACGTGGTATCACGATTACGGCAGCGGCTACTACTACTTTTTGGAAATACCCCACCGAACAAGGCAAACCTAATGGCCAAACGGAAGAATATCGCATCAACATCATCGATACACCTGGTCACGTGGACTTTACTGTAGAAGTAGAACGTTCTATGCGTGTGTTAGATGGCGCGGTGGCTTTATATTGTGCTGTATCGGGTGTGGAGCCTCAATCTGAAACTGTTTGGAGACAAATGGACAAATACCATATTCCTCGTATCTGTTTTGTAAACAAAATGGACAGAGCAGGCGCGGATTTCTTCAAAGCGGTACAAGAGATTAAAGAGAAATTGGGTGCTAACCCTGTGCCTTTGCAAATCCCGATTGGCGCAGAAGATACATTCAAAGGCGTAGTAGATTTGATTTTGAATAAAGGCATCATTTGGAACGAAGAAGACAAAGGTATGACCTACCAAATCATCGACATTCCTGAAGATTTGATAGAAGAAGCGGCTAAATGGCGTACTAACTTAGTGGAAAACGTGGCACTTTATGACGAAAATTTGTTCATGAAGTATGACGCAGACCCTAACTCTATCACCCCTGACGAAATGCGTGCTGCTATTCGCGCTGCTGTAATTGATATGTCGTTCTCACCCGTTATGTGTGGTTCAGCTTTCAAAAACAAAGGCGTACAAGCTATGCTTGATGCGGTGATTGCCTATTTGCCTTGTCCACTTGACTTGCCTGCCGTAATAGGTACAAATCCTGATACGGGGTTGGAAGAAGCGCGTAACCCTACTGATAAAGAGCCTTTTACTGCCCTTGCGTTCAAAATCATGACGGATCCTTTCGTAGGACGTTTGTGCTTTATGCGTGTGTATTCAGGCAAGTTAGATGCAGGTTCTTATATTCTAAACAATCGCACAGGCAAGAAAGAGCGTATATCGCGCCTATTGCACATGCACGCCAACAAGCAAAACCCTATTCCTATGGTTGATGCAGGGGATATTTGTGCGGGTGTAGGTTTCAAAGACATCAGAACAGGAGATACGCTTACAACTGAAGACCATCCTTTGATTCTTGAGGCGATAACCTTCCCTGAACCCGTTATTGGCTATGCGATTGAGCCTAAAACTCAAGCAGACGTAGATAAATTGGGTAATGCACTGGCTAAATTCCTTGAGGAAGATCCTACTTTCCGCGCAGAAACTGACCAAGAAACAGGTCAAACTATCGTGAAAGGTATGGGCGAACTTCACCTTGAGATTATCCTCGACCGTATGAAACGCGAGTTTAAAGTAGAGGTAAACCAAGGCGCGCCACAAGTGGCTTACAAAGAATGTATTACCAAAACCGTTGAACACAAAGAAGTTTATAAAAAACAAACAGGTGGTCGTGGTAAATTTGCGGATATCGTATTTGAAATCGGACCCCGCGAAGATGGTAAAGCAGGACTTGAGTTCGTAAATGCTGTAGTGGGTGGTGCTATTCCAAAAGAATTTATCCCTTCAGTACAAAAAGGTTTTGAACAAGCTATGGCAAATGGTCCTTTAGCAGGCTATCGCGTAGATTCTATGAAAGTGAAACTTATACACGGCTCTTACCATGATGTCGATTCAGATGCACTTTCTTTTGAATTGGCAGCACGTATTGGATTCAGAGAAGCGGCTGTAAAAGCAGGTGCGAAAATTCTTGAACCTATCATGGCTGTAGAAGTAGTATCTCCTGACGAATATACAGGCCCTATTACAGGCGATTTGAATCGTCGTAGAGGTATCATGAAAGGTATGGACAGCAAAGCAGGTGCACAAATCATTAAAGCAGACGTTCCATTGTCTGAATTGTTTGGTTATGTTACTACCTTGCGTACTATCTCCTCTGGTCGCGCTTCAGCTTCACTTACTTTTGCGCATTATGAGCAATTGCCAAACAACTTAGCTGAAGGCGTTGTAGCTAAAGCTAAAGGGTTGGCAGCAGCTAAAAAATAAATTAGTTGAAGGTTGATTTGTTGAGCGTTGAATTGTTGATTTGTTGAAGGTTAAAAGATAAACCTTCATCTTTCAACGCTCAACAATTCAACGCTCAACAAATCAATGCTCAACTTTCATCTCTCAATAATTATATTTCAATTCTAAAAAAAAATGAATCAAAAAATTCGCATTAAACTCAAATCTTACGACCATAACTTGGTAGATAAATCTGCTGAAAAAATCGTAAAAGCTGTAAAAGCTACAGGCGCAGTAGTGAGCGGGCCTATCCCCTTGCCTACACGCAAAGAGATTTTTACTGTATTACGCTCACCTCACGTAAGCAAAAAAGCGCGTGAGCAATTCCAACTTTGCACCTACAAACGCTTGATAGACATTCACTCATCAAGCCCTAAAACTGTAGATGCGTTGATGAAACTTGAACTCCCTAGTGGTGTTGATGTACAAATCAAAGTTTGATAAGTTATTCTATAAAAAAGCCTCCTAAATCTAATTTGGGAGGCTTTTTTTAGGTATGTTTAAGTATTCGTTCTGCTGTGATAGGACTTTCGCTTGTTGCCTTTTTAATCTTTTTCCCTCTCTCCAAATGCCCCTCTTGTAGATTTTTTGCCCAAATCTCCTCCCATGAAATAGGAAAAAGCGAAAGTCCTACATGAAAAGAGATGAATTTGTACCTTCTGTATTTTTTAAGTGGAAAGAGAAGTTTGTCATTTTGAGCGAAGCGAAAAATCTCGTTTTTCGTTCACAAATCGTCATTCAATAACGAGATGCTTCACTACGTTCAGCATGACAAATGCGCTATCACTAAAAATAATACAGAAGGAATTTGTGAGAAGTTGCGCCACGTGTGTTTGTTAATTGTAAAAAAAGTCTATCTTTGAGCACAAAAATATAGACAATGAAAAGAGTACTTGTAACAGGCGCAGCGGGCTTCTTGGGTTCGCACCTTTGCGACCGCTTCATAAAAGAGGGCTATCAGGTGGTAGGAATGGACAATCTTATCACAGGGGATATGCAAAACATAGCCCATTTAATGGCACTCAAAGAATTTGAATTTTACCACCATGATGTAAGCAAATATGTACACGTGGCAGGCGAGTTGGATTATATCTTACATTTTGCCTCGCCTGCCAGCCCGATTGACTACCTAAAAATACCTATCCAAACACTTAAAGTAGGTTCGTTGGGTACGCATAACTTATTAGGCTTGGCATTGGCAAAAAATGCACGTATGTTGATAGCCTCTACCTCTGAAGTATATGGCGATCCACTTGTCCACCCACAAGATGAGGAGTATTGGGGCAACGTGAACCCCATCGGCCCGCGAGGCGTGTATGATGAAGCCAAACGCTTTCAAGAAGCTATCACGATGGCATACCACCGCTTTCATGGATTGGAAACCCGCATCGTCCGCATATTCAATACGTACGGGCCACGTATGCGCCTCAATGATGGACGCGCCTTGCCTGCCTTCCTGAGCCAAGCTTTGCGTGGTGAAGACTTGACTGTGTTTGGAGATGGGACACAAACCCGCTCGTTCTGTTATGTTGATGATTTAGTAGAAGGAATTTATCGCCTCTTGTTAAGCGATTATGCCTACCCTGTGAACATTGGCAATCCTGTTGAAATTACCATTCAGCAGTTTGCGGAGGAGATAATCAAATTGACAGGCACAAGCCAAAAAATCATCTACCACCCACTCCCACAAGACGACCCCAAACAACGCAAACCCAATATCACAA
>JAYTNK010000650.1:0-1548 GCA_043748375.1 Cytophagales bacterium | reverse complement strand
CAAAATAAAAGTTCCCCCAATTTCATTGGGGGCTATTCAAATTTGAACCTCTAAAGAGGTTCGGTAAAGCACAAGCAACACCTTCAGGTGTTGAATTTAGGAATAGCCCCCAATGAAATTGGGGGAATGGTAGCAATTTTCACACATTCGAAAGCTCGAAAATTTTGATGCGTTTAATCTGGGCAGGCAAGGGCTACTCGTCTGTTCTGACGCGCATACCCAATTTGTCTTGCACTACATTTTGCAAGAGTTCGTTGCTTTTTTTCAGGCGTTCATTTTTTTTTTCGAGGTCTTCTATGATTTGTGTATAGGCTGTTTCTTTAAAAGTTGTAACTTTGTAGGCGAGAAAGGCTATCCAACACACACATACCCACAAAAACACCCAACCGCCGTCCCAACGGGTAAACCATTGGGTAAGTACTGAAACGCCTACCACGCTCGCCATGCGTAAACCAAAACCCTGAAAGTCGGTGCTGTCTAAGTGTATTTGTATCTGAGGCATAAGTGAATAGGGGGCTTCTCAAATATTTTTGCCTTCTATCCTATAAATAGGAGAAAATAGTAAGACATAAGATTTGACAAATGTCAAGTAGTTTGAAAAAATAATAGGGTTTGAATGAGAGAGTAAAAGTATGAACTAAAGTACAACCTCTTTATCTAACCTTTATTTAGGTACAAATTTAAGTAAATTCGTTTAAATAACAAAACATTGGAACTTAATTTTAACAAAGGGAACGGGCTATTGCCTGTTATTGTGCAAGATGCACACACGCATAAAGTATTGATGCTCGGCTACATGAATGCTGAAGCATGGCAAAAAACAGAAGCCGAAAAAATTGTAACTTTTTATAGTCGTACCAAAGAACGATTATGGACGAAGGGCGAAACATCGGGAAACTTCTTGCGCGTAATCGAAACATTGGTAGATTGCGATGCAGATACCTTGCTTGTTCGCGCCTTGCCTACAGGGACTGTGTGTCATACAGGAGCTGATACGTGCTTTCAAGAATCCAACAAGCCTGACTTTTTAACGCACTTAGAGGGTGTTATTTTGGAAGCACAACAAAACCCGCGTGAAGGCTCTTATACAGCATCGTTGTTTAAGAAAGGCATCAATAAAATAGCCCAAAAGGTAGGCGAGGAAGCAGTAGAGGTAATCATTGAGGCTAAAGATGCTAATGATGAGTTATTTTTAGATGAATGTGCTGATTTGCTGTATCATTGGCTTGTATTATTGCGCGCCAAAGGTTTTGAGTTAAAAGATGTAGTTTCGGTGCTTGAGAATCGACACTTGTAATTTTTAAACTTTGTTTGACGGCATAATGAATGTGGACACTAAACCATGTTAAGTGTCCGCGTTATTTTCGAGTTTTCGTGGTGGTAAAAAGTGTATGGCAATCCCTTGTGGTTGCCCTTTTTACCACCACAAAAATTGTCAGAGAATCATACTTTTTCCTTCTGTATTATTTTTAGTGATAGCGCATTTGTCATGCTGAACGTAGTGAAGCATCTCGTTGTTGAATGACGATTTGTGAACGAAAAACGAGA
>JAYTNK010000649.1:0-1677 GCA_043748375.1 Cytophagales bacterium | reverse complement strand
TACGAATTTCACGATAACTCATAATACCCCCTTTTTTTGACCAAAGATAAACATTTTTTTACAAGCAACATTTTTGCGTAAGTCCTAACTCTATTTGGTAAGGCTCTGCTCGGCAACCGCTTGGTCTTGTGTCTTCAAGAGATAGCACCATGTCTGGATATAACATGGGAAATGTACCTTGATAACTCGCAAATTGTCCAAAAGTAGAAAGGCAATCAAAACATTCGCAACGCGCTCTTTGACCATAAAGAACAATTTCGTCTAATTCACCTTTACTATTTTCTTTGATAATGCCTGTATATTTATAGGTGGTATCATAAAAAACAGCTATTTTCCCCTCAAATTTCACTTTTGTATCTTTCGAATAGTATTTTTTTGGGGTAAGCGGTATGTCGTATTTTTTGGTTGTAGAAGGTGTATTTTCTTCCATAGTAATTTTTCCATCAACATATATAAATTGATAGTAATTTTCTGATGCGTTTTGCGCAGATACATGGCTTGCATAGGCAAGGAGAAAAAGGAGCAAATATGTTTTCATGAAATAAAAAATTTGACAAAGATATAAAAAAGACGCATAAAACAATGCTTAATTCGTTCACGTTTAGAAAACACCTTATCTTTTAAAAAACTACTTATGAAGCACCAAATGCTATGGGCTGGCATATTAGCTTGCCTACTTTCCTTTTCAAATGCGTATGCGCAAAAACCCGCTATTTCAAATGAAGTCATCAGCGATATGATGAATAGTATCCCTTCTCCTTTAGAAATTTCTTTTCTCATCAAAGACCTTGAGATTAAGTACAATCGTAGCTTATTGATGCCCATACGCACCGCCGCAAATCTTAAAACGGACATCCAAAAACCCCTTTATATGGGGATATATAGCACCAATTTGGGCTATACCAATATTTACCAACAAAAAGAAGATGCCCTTGCTTACACTCAAGCCAGCTACAATATGGCTGAGGCATTGCAGGTAGGCAAGTTCTTTGATAAGCAAGGTATTGAAAAACTCGTTTCAAATAATAGTAATGGACTAGATGACCTTTTGACGCTCACCAGTCGCAGTCTTAATAATATCAATACACACTTAACGGAAAAGGATAGACCAGACTTGACCGTATTGATACTTGTAGGTGGTTGGGTAGAGTCTTTGTATCTTACTTGTGCCATTACGAAACAATACCCCAATGAATTACTCAAAAACCGCATAGGCGAGCAAAAAATTATCCTAGAACAACTTTTACTATTGTTATCTTTTTATGAAGATGGAAATAAGGAAATAAAAGCCCTTATAGAGCAATTAAATAAACTTAATAAAGCTTATGAAACCGTAAAAATAACTTATACAAATAATGGTATGCAGCAATCTCCAACAAGTGAGATTATGATAAGTGAAGCAGACTTAAAAGTGATTTTAGCGGAAGTAAATGTATTGCGCCAATTTATTATCAATCAATAAAATAGATATTTATTTCCCCACCTTGTAATTAATAGACTTCCCGCTTAAAAACCGCTTCAGTATCTTTCTCGAAGCGAGTGGCAGCGGGAATTTTGTATTTTTTACCCGCTGTAATATTTTTCCTTCTGTATTATTTTTAGTGATAGCGCATTTGTCATGCTGAACGTAGTGAAGCATCTCGTTGTTGAATGACGATTTGTGAACGAAAAACGAGA
>JAYTNK010000648.1:0-7874 GCA_043748375.1 Cytophagales bacterium | reverse complement strand
TCTCGTTTTTCGTTCACAAATCGTCATTCAACAACGAGATGCTTCACTACGTTCAGCATGACAAATGCGCTATCACTAAAAATAATACAGAAGGAATTTATAAACGCAAGAAAAAACAAAAAAAACAATGATTGTAGCGCAATTTTCCAGTTTGCGCTACAATCATTGTTGTTTTTCCCTGCTAAATAACTCGCTACAACCTTTAATTTATTGCCATAGTATATAAATAAATTAGTTATAGTGCTTAAAATCTATATCTAAAATTCAACATAAGTGCGCGTGTATCGCGTTGGACAGAGGTAGTTTGATTAAAGTTTGTGCCGTTGGTTTCGGAGCCAAAGCGCATGGTGTAAAACATATCTCGAATATTCAACCCAATGCTTCCTTTTCTCTTCCAAATAGGTTTTTGAAAGCCCAAGCCCATGCCAAACATTTGTTGGATAGTCCCTTGTGCTATAGCGGTAGGCGAGTTATAAAACAAGTTCATGGTTAAGCGCGTGTTATTCCAAAACGAAAAGTTATTGTTTAAGCGAGCTGTCCAGCTATTTACACTGCTATTTACACCTTTATTGGCATCAGAGGCTATGATGTCATTTTGAAAGAAGGAGTAGTTCATGTTTAAATCCCACCATGTAGTAAGTTTAGCGGTGGTTATCAGCTCTATACCATATACATTGGCTGTGCCAATATTATCAGGCATGGAGGAGGTGATATTGGTAGTGGTATTTAGTGTGGTGATGCGTTGCACGATATTGGTGCGCAAGCGGTAAAATATAGAAGGACTAATCATGAACTTATCCCATGTGCGGGTATAGCCCATTTCAAAATTATAATTAAATTCAGGGTTGATGTTCGGATTTCCTGAACGATAATTAAGTGGATTGGATATATCTACAAACGGGTTCAAATCCCCAAAATTGGGACGCGATATACGGCGTGTAAAAGAAAGTTTGATGAATTGGTCTTGGGTTAGGTTATAAGAAATACGTGCTGTGGGAAACAAGTTTAAGAAATCTTTGCGGAAGTTTGTATTTTCTACAGCTATTACATTTCCTTTCATAATTACATTCTCAAGGCGAAATCCTGCACTATAATCCCATTTACCGAGGCTATTGCGGTAGGCAAGGTAGCTTGCCTGCACGTTTTCAGTAAAGGCAAAAGTGTTGCTGATATTTTTATCTTTCTGCCAAGTATCGGCTAACAGTGTTTCCACCAAAGCGTTTGTGTTTAGGTCGCGCATAGTAAATTTCGCCCCTGTTTCAAACACTCCTTTTTTGCCATGTGGTGTGGAAAAATCAACCTGCCCTGTAGTAATATTATTCTCGTTTTCATTGTCTGTACGGCGTTGGGTTGCATCTTGCGCCGCGCTCATGTCTCCTTTAAAATAATTTATGTTGAGCGCGTTATCGCTGTTATCTTGCGCAAACACTTGGGAAAAAGAAGCTGTTATTTCTTGTTTTGCTTTCTTAAATTCGTGGCGAAAAATGAGGTTATACTCAAGCGTTTTACTGATATTGGTGCTGTAATTTAATTGTTGTGTAAGGCTTTGCAAAATACGACTTGCGTCTAAAAAGCTGCTGCGCATATTGTCGTTATTATTACCATATTGATAGCCGTAAGTGCCTTCAAAGCCAATCGTAGTCTTATCAGTAAAGTAATAATCAGCTCCAAAGCGCAAGTTATGGTTATTACCACTGTTCGCCGCAACTTGATTTTGGTCAAGCATTTGCAATACATTTTGAGCATTGTCCAACGTATTACGCCTCACCTCGCCTGTGCCGAGCCTGTTATTGATACGCAAGCCATATCCTGTAAAAACATTCCACTTTTTAGCACGGTGATTGATACGGAAATTGCTCATCACACGCCCACGAGGTATGCCTCCACCTAAACCTACTGAACCATGCGTACCCAAATTTTTATCGCGTTTTAGTCGAATATCAATCGAGCCACCGCCACCTTCAGAATCAAAACGCGAAGACGGATTGTTAGAAACAGAAATACTTTCGATGTCATCAGCATTGATTTGATCTAAAGGATTTCCGCCACCACCGCGTCTCATGTCGCCAAAGCCTGAACCACGCCCGTTAATAGTAACATTAGGACGACCACCACGCATGGTAATATTGCCGTTAGCATCAACTTGTACAGAGGGAACTTGCTCCAATACAGTAACTGCCGTACCACCTTGAGTAGTCGGATTTGCATCAGGGCGGATAATAGTAGCTTCGGGTGTAACCTCAATAAACTCTTTCTTGCCTACCAATTCCACTTCCTTTAGCTCTTTATTACTATTTTTGAGTACGTAATTCTGCACTACAGTAGGCAAGGTTTGCGCATCAAAAACAAGGGTAATTTCTGATATATCATAGCTTATCAACTCCGCCTTTACTTTGTAAGTGCCTTGAACGATTTGTTCAAAGGCATATTCTCCGTTCTCATTAGCAGTAACAGCTTTATAGGGGCTTGCCTGCCCGACTGCCCATAACGAAATGGTGGTAAAAGGAATAGGCTTGCCTGCCTCATCATGTGTAGTACCTGTTAGTTTGTAAGTGCTTTGGGCTATGCTTGCGGTAGGCAAGAAAAGGTATAACAGTGTATAAAGTATGTATTTCATAAGTTGTTTTAGAAAATATTTTATTGCTTAGACTAAAGTAAAACGAAATAGTTTAGGGCAAAGTTAACGGTTCAGCCCTCAAAAACTGTTAAAAAACTGTTATATTATTTTAACACTTCAGATTATTTTTAATACTATTTGTTTTTTTAAGTAGTTACAAATAAAATAGTTGTCAAATCTTTATAGGGGTAAAAATTATAGCAACAAGGCGTGAAATTTTGCCAGCTTACATGTTTTGCCTTTATTTTCTATCTATTTCTGTTAATCGTTGTTTTGGTTCTCTGACAATTTTTGTGGAGAGGAAAAACGCTCATTTTTTTCATGCTAAACGAGGTGAAGTATCTCATTGTTAATCAACGAGTTATCAGCGAAATGCGAAATTTTTCGGTTCGCTCAAAATTACAAACCCCTGACTAATTTAGTGCTTCCACAAAAATTGTTAGACAACCTAAATAATTTGCAATCCTATAAAATCTTAACAATCAAATACTTAACTTTGCACCGTTATTCGTGTTTTGAAAAACTGTGCGTAATTTTGTGCTACAGCTGCACTTTACTACCCAATTTTTCGCTCACCAACAATCCCGCGCAAAGGCTAGTGTCAACAGCGTAATATAAATATTACAGAGCAACCGTGAATGAAGATGGAACAATACAATCATTTCACTTCTTAAAGTAACTAAATTTATGGATATTTACTTGATTTCTGACACAGAAAAAGTGTCTGATTTTCCAGAAGAAACACAATTATTATTTTTAGAAAAATTTAATTTTGATGAATTTAAGCAAATAGATATTTTTTTTTCTGCTAAAGTATCTTTTTTTGAAGATTTTAGGCTTTATAATTCAGATGTAGAGGCTATTTACAAGAATGTATTACCCTCAAGTATTTATCAAAATAGCAGAAATAGAGTATCTTCCATTTGTAAAATAGAAAGCGTTTGCAAAAAAGCAATTTCAGAAAAACTAGGAATTATAGGGTTTGCAGACTAAATGGTAAGACAAGAACAGCCGCCAACATAGACTTGGCGAAAGCAGGGGTTAAGGTAAATTTGAACTTTGGAATAAGAAATGGGGATTTGTAATTATTTGGGCTTTTTTATGCCATTGTTGTTGTTTCGAAAAATTGGGTGTAATTTTGTTCCATAGCTACAACTTGCCTACCCAATTTTCGCTCACCAACAATCCCGCGCAAAGGCTGTCTATTGTTAGTAGTGGAAAGTAGAGTAGTGAAATATGTGTGAGATAAAGACCTCGCCTACTCTTTTCTATCCCTAACAATCGTATAAAAGCTATAGAAAGCTTGAATGCCTTTCTGTAATTTGAAGGAATAACTCCTCCCGTAATTCGTTGCCACCGTTTAGGTATTCGTTTTTAAGACTCTCAAAATCAACTTGAAAACAAAGAATAGCACCCAAATTATTTACTTTGGATTGTTCCACAAAGTCATGTTTTCCCAAAAATTGCACTTTCTTTTCCTCATGGCTAAAATCGGCAGGCAATAGAAAGATATTGATTATTTGATTTAAAGAATGTTTTTTATTTTCAAAAAAAAGATTACTCAATAGTAACTTGTATAAAATTTGTTTGCTAATAGATTCTGTAGCAGGCATTCCTTTATTTTCAAGCCAATTGGGTTGGTAGTTTTTGGCATCAATAATCAATAAATGATCGTTGTGCTGTACCAAAATATCAGGAATCAACGAAAGCCCTGACCAATCTATTAGACTATTACTTATATTATATTTGCCTTTAATAATACGCAGTGATTTATCTGCGGATTCATCTTGCAAAACTGTTTTGAGCATTCGTTCCCAAAGATAATCCATGTTTGGGGCGTAAAGCATCGTATTCCCTTTTTCGTGCAAATGCCTGAAATGATGTGGGGTAAGATACAATTGTTTAAGAATCGCAAATACCTTGCGTTCACGATCAGAAAACATTTCCTTTTCAGAGAGGCGCAAAGCACTGCGAATATGTGTGATATTGTTTTCGAAGGAGTTCAAAAAATGCATACTATAAGGCAAATCTACTCTCTGTTTAAGCAGAGAAGCAATTTTTTGGATAGTACAAGCATACAGAATCGTAATGTCGTGCCGAAGATCAAACTGCAAATTATCGTAATAAGTCTGTTGAAACATCACCGAATCAGACTGCACGAGTTCCCGATGCTTTTGAAGTGTTTTAGTCCAGCTTATTCGACCTTTTACAATCAGATTGCGTGTACGACGCTGAAAAAGTAATAATTTATTTTTTTGAAAATCATCAAAAAGCGTAAAATATGCCTCAATAATCGAGAAATCCTTATTTTCTCGATCTTGTAAAATTAAGTATTGCTTAAAGTTATCTTCACTCTCTTTGACTGATTTATTTGAATTTGAGTCAAGTTTGTACTTTTTAAAAAGTTGATAATAATCAAAGAGTGTTTGAGTTTCTCCCTGATTAGGTGTGTTTTTGTAAAAATGTGGCAACACAAGTTCCAAGTTTTTCTTGTCAGCACTTAAACCAAAACCAATTTTTTCGTCTTTTTGTGCGATGCGAATAAGTGAACTCATGACTTAGAAGGTATAGACTCTATAATTTCGGCTTTGATTACGCCTTTATCATAATTACTCACAATATCGTCATAGGTTTTGATTTTATTCTCAAAAACTGCTTCGGGTGATTGCCTGAACACATCAAACCAAAGATAGGACAGCACTTTACCTACAAATTTGCCTATCGACAAATCGTTATTAACAAACCACTGACCTAATTGTTTATCATCAGATTGGGTAAAATCTACGATTTTTGCATTGATTACTTTGATAAAATCAAGCCAACGAATATCTTGATAAGGAGGCGGAAGTTTGAGGTCTTTGATACTAAATGCCTGATAATCAATCGGCACATAATTCATTGACCAACGCCTTTTGAAAGCCGCATCCATTGGGAAAAGGGATTGATCGGAGGTATTCATCGTAGCATAAATAAACACATTGGAAGGAATGACAAATCCATTCGGGAAACGCTTTTGCCAAGCGGTATCGTCCCAACTCAAGGATTTTTGAATAAAGGCCTGCATTTCTTGAGGAATATCCAAATGGTATTGGGACTCACCATAATTAGGATCATTTACATTCTCACAGCGATCTAACAATTGGAAAATATCTCCGAAAATTGCTGCACAATTACCACGATTGATTTCTTCGATTACAAGTAAAGTATTTCTTTCACTTTGGTTGGCTTCTGTTTTTAGTGCTTTGACAATAAGCTTAGTGAAACTACCTGGCACAAAATCATAATACACAAAAGGTTTGGTATAACCTTCGTTATTTTTAATATTTTTTTGATAAAAATCAGTTACTTTGTGGGATACATTTTCGTAACCAACAACGGGTTTATATTGACCCACAAAATCATAATAGGAATATTCGGGGTGAAAAGTGGTTCGAATCACGTTTTCGGGCTTCACCTGAATGTTTTTGGCCTGCTCGCCTATCTGATAACTTTTTCCTGTGCCTGGAGAGCCAAAAAAGATTATATTTCGTTCGCTACTGCTTTGAATTTGGATTTTTACTTGGGTATCAATGTCCTCTGGCACTTCAGTAGAGGGCATTCCTACATCATTAGTAGTATTTTCTCCCTCAGTAGTAATTGGACTAAATATCTGTGTTAGTTCGTTTATGGAAATGTAGTCTATTGCTATTGTTAAATTGTGCTGATCTATAAATGAGTCGATTTGTTGGGTATTAAAAAAAAATTCCATATAAGAGTTATATCTGTGTGTAGCCCTCTCTGGATTACGAAGAACTCCAAAATAGCCACCACAAAGCGGATTCAAGTCCGTACCTGCGCCACTTTGAATGCTTCTTAATATGGTTTCCCTATTAAAATCCATATTTTTAATTTCCTCATCGGATTTTAATTTTAGACTAATTTGTTCGTAATCAATATTTTGAATATTATTTTTATCCTTACTATTTAAAAAACCTTTTAAATCATTGTTTACAATGCGAAGCTCTAATTGGTATTGAGGACTTTTTCCAAAGTATACATATAAAACAAAACCTTGATTTTGTTCCATATATTTCCCCAAAGCCTTGTATAAAGCCTGTCTTTTTTGTTTTTGGATTTCGTTAGCGGTCATTAGAGTATCGATATTTAAGGTTGAGTGCCAAGATAATGATTTTTTGGTGTTAGAGAAGTGTAGTTAAAGCATTTATTTTACATAGAGGTTGTTTAGTTGGATTTTTCGGCAGTAAAAATGCGTGTTTTGGCGTGAAATGAAGTAGCTTTTGCAGTCATAGTAGGTCGCTACAACGAAAAAGCTACCGAAATTACAACCCAAAAGACGTTTTTTAACAACAGATACAGTTCAACTAAACAATCCCATATTTAAGTCCCAAAGGTAATGTGTAATACTAATGAATTGTACTGCTTTCAGTGTTACAAATATGATATTTCTGTTTTTTCAACACAACCGCTTCTACTTGCAAAAAGGCAAGTCCAAAAGAGCTTCATAAACGTTGGTATTTTCCAAGCACAAATATAGGGCTTTTATTGGAGTCCGCAAAAATCGTCAGAGAACCGAATAAAATTGAGGTAATTATTTGGACTTTTCAAAAAAACAAACCATTTTTGCAACTATGGATATTTCTGCATCAGAACTCAAAACTCGCTTGGATAATGGCGAAGTTGTACACCTTATAGATGTACGCGAAGAATGGGAACATGAAGAAGCCAACTTAGGTGGCATCTTGATTCCGCTTGCAACACTCCCCAATCGCATAAGCGAATTAGAGGAGTGGAAAAATGAAGAAATCGTTGTACATTGTCGTAGTGGCGCGCGTAGCGCGAATGCAAAAAACTTGTTGAACAGCATGGGTTTTTCGAATGTGCGCAATTTGACGGGAGGTATCATCGGCTATCAAGCTTTGTAAAAGCATATAATAAATCTTTATTTTCTTCGTTATTGTACATATTTCCCACTAACCATAATAAGGTATATGAAAAAATTAGTCGTCCTCCTGCTCTTAACGGGTTTTCTCGCCTCTTGTGCTTCGCAGCAAGGCTCCTATCAAACATGGATACCTAAGCAACATAAACGACAGGATTTGAGCAAACCTATCAAAAGAAACTAAAACATTACAAACTTATGATTTATAGTTTTTTGTTGGTAACTCAAGGCAAAAAACTATAAATTATAAAGGTTCTTATAAAATTTATACGGGGATTTTTACATAGAATAGGGGTTGCAACCCCTATTCTATGTAAA
>JAYTNK010000647.1:0-7376 GCA_043748375.1 Cytophagales bacterium | reverse complement strand
TCTCGTTTTTCGTTCACAAATCGTCATTCAACAACGAGATGCTTCACTACGTTCAGCATGACAAATGCGCTATCACTAAAAATAATACAGAAGGTTTTTATTTGCGATTTTTCTCTAAAAAGAGGCTTACGCGTACTTTCGCAATCTGTCTATATACACATCAAAAATTGGTTTTGGAATGGTATAACGTTTGGCAGAGATGTCAAACGAGAAAACCGCAACATTAAAAACGCCAAAATTACTTTCAGATGTATATATTTAGTTTAGGCTTTCAATGTTTTCATTATCAAGTCTTTTAACTCTGTAATGCCTTGTTGAACGGCAGAAGATATAAAAAGATAAGGGCAATCTACTTTGAGTTCTTGGGTTATCAGTTCTTTCAATTCCTCATCAAGTAAATCTGATTTAGTAATAGCCAATAAACGTTTTTTATCCAACATTTCTGGATTATACTTCTCCAATTCGTGCAATAGTACGCGGTAATCATGATTAATGTCTGCACTTTCAGCTGAAACCATAAACAACAGCATGGCGTTGCGCTCAATATGTCGCAAGAAGCGAATACCCAATCCGCGTCCTTCTGCGGCACCTTCTATTAGTCCTGGAATGTCTGCCATTACAAATGATTGAAAATCGCGATACGACACTACGCCCAAATTTGGGACAAGGGTAGTAAAAGGATAATCAGCAATTTCAGGCTTTGCGGCTGAAACTACAGAAAGTAAGGTCGACTTGCCTGCGTTTGGAAAGCCTACCAATCCTACGTCTGCCAATAATTTCAACTCCAAAATTATCAAAGCTTCGAGAGCGGGTTCGCCTGGCTGGGCATATTGTGGTGCTTGATTGGTGGCACTTTTGAAGTAATGATTGCCCAATCCACCACGCCCACCTGCGAGCGCAATAATATCCTGCCCATGTTCAAGGATTTCGAAAATCTCAGGTTCGTCTTCGTAATTGTGCATATCGAAAGCCTCGCTATCTTCTTCCTCGTTTGCGGGGAGTTGATCAAGAAATATGCCTTCCTCCTCTGCAAGTAGGTACAATGTTTCTTCATCGTATCGAAAGCCGTTTTCACGTCTAACTACAGGTTTTATGTCTTTGCGTTTGTGATATACTTTGGCAATCGTACCGATAGGGACTTCGACAAATTTATCGGAGCCTTGAGAGCCTGAGCAACGTGCACCTGCACCTGCATTGCCATGTACGGCTTTGATGTGTTTTTGATAGCGAAGGTGTAATAAAGTCCAAAGTTGCGTATTACCGCGTAGGGTAATATGTCCGCCTCTACCGCCGTCCCCGCCATCTGGTCCACCCATAGGTGCAAATTTCTCGCGCCTAAAGTGCATCGAGCCTGCGCCCCCTTTTCCCGAACGGCAATAAATACGTACGTGGTCTATAAAATTCTGATTCATTCGATTGGGTTACAAGTAATAAAATAAATGCCAAAATTAGCGAATTTTATTGAAAAAAGCGTTGTAATTGCCTAAAAATATAATAGACTTCTTGCAAAAGCGTAAAAGGCGCACAAAATAAACGGCAAAAGGCTTTTAATCCGCAGAAACAATTTCTTGTTTGGCTTTGTGGCGTTCAACGCTCGCAGCAATGCTGATGCTCACTTCATACAATACTAAAATAGGCATTGCCACCAATAATTGCGTGAAAACATCGGGTGATGGCGTAATAATAGCGGCTATAAAGAAAATTATCAAGATGGCGTGTCGCCTGTAGGTACGCATAAATTTAGGCGTTACCACCCCAACTTTTGCTAAAAAGTAAACGATTACAGGCAATTGAAATAATATGGCGCAACCTACCACAAGCGTAGCCAATACGCTTACATACGACACGATGTCAAATTCATTCCGAATTTCAGGCGAGATTTGGTAACTTGCCAAGAAATTGATAGACAAAGGTGCAACCACATAATACCCAAATAATACGCCTATAAAGAATAAAACACTCACAAAAAAAACAGCACCATTCGCTACTTTCTGTTCTTTGTTATGGAGGGCTGGCTTCACAAAACGCCAAATCTCCCAAAATATATAGGGAAAACTCACAATCAATCCAATTACAAATGACGCAGTAATATGCATCATGAATTGCCCTGTTAATAATCTACTTTGCAAAATAAAATCTAATTTTTTCACACACAAGAACGGTGCGCCAACCAAATCGCCTAAGGCACACATCATACGGTATGTCCAAAAGTTGGTCTTTGCAGGAGCAAAAACAATATGCGTGAATATCCACTGCCCAAAACTAAAAGCCACGAATGTAAATAAAATAAGCGCAATTAAAGAGCGGATAATATGCCAGCGCAACTCTTCTAGATGCTCTAAAAATGACATTTCGCGCTCCGCTTTGGGATTGCGCAAGTTGCCTTGCTCATCAAATTCAGCTTGGGCTATATCTTCGTTGGATACTTGGTCTAAAGGCATACGTAAAGAGGCTTTTTTTATTTTTGTGCAAAAATACGTATATTTTTTTATTTTTGTGTAAATCTTTTTGCGCCACCTCACATGTTGCTGTTACAACACCTAAGTAATAAAACTATACGCGAAAATTTGCAAGTTTTTTTAAGTAACCCAACGTTACAAATTTATTGATTTATTGAAAAAATACCATCAAAAATAGAAAAGCGAAGAAATAACAAACTTGTAAGGTTTAAATTTTGAACGCTTGTCAATGGTTGATAGACCTTGCAAGCGTTCAAAATTACTAGGAGTCTGCAAATGAATAACGTGGAAATTTTATTGAGTACGGCTGGTATCTTTGCCTATGATGCCCAAATGTGTATGCGCAAAACCTTCAAAATGCTTTAACCCGTAGCCAAGTATTCTATCAAAAGCAGCATGACCAAACAACAAAATGCCTCCAAATAATAGATAGGGACTGTTTAACCAAAAGCCTGCTAATCCGCATACGATAGCCAATCCTTTGTGATGCGCCAAGTTATACGTAACAGCTCCCACACGTGCATTCACAAGGTAACCAAACATGCTTATATCGGGTGTAAGAAACCAAACCCAATACCAATACCACGCCCAACCCATAGATTGATAGGCAACGACACTCACCACAAGCATCATGAGCTCTTCTGCTTTTAAGACATTTTTCATTTTTGATAGATTTAAGTGAAACTATAGGCAAAGTTCCGCCTAAAAAGCCCTTAAAAACGATAACAAAAGATAATAAATGTTTGGACGCATTATGATTGGGTGATTCTATTTCGAATACGGCTTAAAGAAACAGGCGTTATGCCTAAATAAGAGGCAATATAGTGTTGCGGAATACGCGCCATAATGCGCTTTTTGTTACTTGCCAATAATTGCAAATAGCGTTCTTCAGGACTATGTATCAATAAACTTACCATGCGCTCTTCCAAACCTATGGCGATATATTCTGCTAATTTACAGGCTAATTGCTGATACACAGTGCTTTTTTGGCCCAACTGCAACCAATCTGCATACTTAAAACAAAGCACTTCGCAATCTTCTAAGGCTTGAATAGAAAGCTCGCTTTTTTGTCCTGTCAAACAACTTATGTAAGCAGTAACCAACATATCTTCAAAGAAAAAATAGGTACTTCGTTCTTCTGCTTCTTTTTCATAAAATTGGTGCATCGCGCCTTGTAAAACAAGCCCTATTTCCTTTCCTTGCTCACCTTTTTTGATAAAGTATTCTTTTTTAGGGATTTTCCGCAAGTACAATACTTCCGCCAACGCTTGCCAGTCATCTTCTGGCAAGCGTACAAATTTTTCTAATTGGGTTCGCAAGCGTTGTAGCATTACTTTTGTGCATTTTTCACATATTTGTCCAGCCATTGCGACATTTCCCATGCCATGTGCATGATAGATTCCTTGCCTTGATAGCCATGACTTTCATGTGGCAATACTACATAGCGCACTGTTTTTCCCAACCCTTTCAAAGCATTGTAAAAACGCTCGGATTGAATAGGAAACGTACCAGGATTGTTGTCGGCTTCTCCATGAATAAGCAACAAAGGTTTATTCATTTTATCGGCAAAACTAAAGGGTGCCATATCATAATATATTTTGGGTGCATCCCAATAACTACGTTCTTCAGATTGGAAGCCAAAAGGCGTAAGGGTGCGATTGTAAGCACCGCTTCTAGCAATACCTGCTGCAAATAAATCACTGTGAGTAAGCAAGTTAGCAGTCATAAATGCCCCATAAGAATGCCCACCTACAGCTACGCGTTTACGGTCTATAATGCCCTCGCCTGCCAAATAATCTATAGGCGCAGCCGCATTGGCTACTAATTGCTCCATAAAACTATCATTAGGTTCAGTTTTGCCCTCGCCTACGATGGGCATACTTGCGTCATCTAACACCGCGTATCCTTGCGTAACCCAATACAAAGGTGAACCCCAAGAAATCGTGGTAAATTGATAGGGCGAACCTTGTACTTGCCCTGCTGCTTCTTTACTTTTGAACTCATCGGGATAAGCCCACATGAGCATAGGAAGGGGCGCATCTCCTTTTTTCCAGCCTTTGGGTAAATATAAATCCCCTTGCAAGGCCAAACCATCTTTACGTTTATATTGAATCGTTTGCTTTTCAATGCCTTTTAAAGAGGGATAAGGGTGCGGAAAAGTTGTAATAGCCGTGAACTTGCCTGCCTTCCAATCTGCCAAATAATAATTAGCGTTTTCTGTTTTGGATTCACGCGAAATAAGTATCCAGCTTTTCTTTATATCAATTATCGAAACAAGCGACTCATAATAAGGGGCTTTCGATTGCCAAAGTCGTTTTGTTTTGCCTGTTTTTAAGTCGTACTCATCTAAAAAAGGTTTGTCGCCTTCAGGTGATGCACCCGCGCCACTTAAGTACATTTTACCATTTTGCAGCATCAATATATTTTTGCCTTGTGCGTTATTTTGCGTCAAAAAGCTGCCAAGGTCGCTATAACGATCTTCTGTCGAACGCTCAAACAATATTTTTTGGGCTTGAGTGGGTTTATCAGGTGCAAATAAGGAAGTGATGCTTTTGCGGTCTTTCCATCTATATTCGTAGGCAAGGGCAACTTCCCCCGTTCCCCAAATGATACTTTGAAAACGTACAGGGAATAACAAACTTGCCTGCCGTTCCCCTGTAAAAGGGGCTGCCAAAAAGAAAAGTTGGTCGCGATAAGGCACTTCTTTAGCAGGATCACCTTCATCAAGTGCTTCCACCCAAGCCAAAGTAGCAGGTTTATCAGCACGCCAAGTAAGGTTACGCACGCCTTTACGCACCGCGTCAAACCCTTTTGGGATATCTTCAGCTAAAGGCAAATTGGCTATCTCTTTTATTTTTTGACCCTCTTTATCCCAAACTTCTTGTATAATAGGGAATTGGGGCAAAGGTGCTACGTATGAATAAGGAGGCATAATATAACTGACTACCAAATAAAGCGCGTCAGGCGAAGCCGCCATAGTACTATAAATAGCGGGCTTGCCTATAAGTTTCGCTTGTTTATCTATCGAGATGCGCACCAACTGCGAACGCGTATAAAATTCAAACAAACGCTCATCATGTTTGTTTTTCAACAAATCTTGGTAAGTACGGTTAGCCGCTTTTTTGCCTATTGTTTCTTGAATGATAGGTCCATTGGGTTGGGTAGTCAAGGCAGGTAATTCACCTCTATCTGTAGGTATTTGCTTGTAAATCAAAGTTTTGTTGTCGGAAAGCCAGACAAAATTACTGCCTATCGCATCATTCAAGACAGCATCAGTGAGGCGCGTGGCTACGCCTATGTTTGCGTCAACATACCAAAGCGAAATACCATTTTCTTGCACACAAGTAAAGGCAAATTTCTGTCCATCAGGCGACCAACTTGCGCCTTGAAAAAGCGCATTAGCAGGTAAACCCGCTACATTTTTTTCCGCTTGATTAGCTATATTTTTTAATTTAAAAGACACTACTCCACCAGAACGGCTTTTGCCATTAGTACGAGGATTTAGGCGTACACCCGCCAAACGCAATTCGGGTTGAGCAAGGTCGGCTATGCTGGGATAACCTGTTCTTTCACCCAAAAGCATCCAGTCTTTGGTAGGACTGACGCTTACGGTTGGTGTAGGCGAGCCATTCAGCAAATCAGTTATAGCTTGCGGAGGGGTTTGGTAGGCAAGGTCTATTTGTGCTACTACGCTTGAGCCGCACATAGTCCCAAGCGATACAAAAAGTAATAATAAGATTTTTTTCATGAAAAATATGGATAAAACAAGTACAAAGATATTGTTTTTGCATTAAAATAATCCGATATTGCAGTTAAACTTTAATATATTATTCGCGAGTTCTCTTTTTAAGTATGTAAGTGTGGCATCTGCTATTCAAAAAAAGCTTTCTTGCAAAAGACTTTTTATACATTTTGAGTACGTGGGGAGTTACTTTTACAAGAAGTCTAATAAATGATGCCAAGTTAAATTTTTTATTTTCATGTTTTTGCTTTACTTTTGCTTACATTTTCTAAACGACCACACGCACAAGTGCTTTTACCGCTCAACAAAGCGGCGTGCTGTGTATGGAGGTCTAAAATAATCGTTCCATATAAATTTAATTGGTTGTGAGTAAGATAAAACTTAAAATCTTGGGGCTTTCCTCAAGCCAATCCCAGTCAGGCTCATTTGCGCTTGTGTTGGGTGAACAAAATGGTACGCGCCGCTTGCCTATCACTATAGGTATGTTTGAGGCACAAGCTATAGCTATAGAAATAGAAAAAATAACACCACACCGCCCAATGACGCATGACTTATTCAAGGCATTTGCCACCGCTTTCGATTATGTAGTGCATGAAATTGTTATTTCGGACTTGCGCGAGGGCGTATTTTTTGCTAAAATTATGTGTACAGGTGGCGTAGAAGTTGATTCACGCCCTTCTGATGCCATAGCCATTGGTATTCGGTTCAATGTGCCTATTTACACTACAGAGGCTATCATGTCAGAAGCTGGTATTATTCTGTTTGACATAGATGCCGATGCGGAGGAAGAGGAAGAACAAGAAAACAGCGTAACAGAACAAAATGCTACCAATGACCATCCTGTCGAAAAACTACAACAAATGCTTGATGAGGCTCTTGAAAACGAAGATTATGAACACGCGGCTCGTCTTCGAGACGAGATAAATCGTAGGAACTAAATAGACTAGACTACTTGTAAAAGTCTTTTTGGAAGCTCTACCCCGTAAATACAGCTTTTAAAGTTGTGTGTGAGTATTTGAGGAAAAGAAGGCAGATACTTCTCTTTCAACACCCACAAATAGTGTTAGATAAATATGGTTCTTCTAAAATTTATACGGTTTTTTTTACATAGAATAGGGGTTGCAACCCCTATTCTATGTAAAAAGGCACTTTTGGAAACCTGCAAAAAAATTCCC
>JAYTNK010000646.1:0-2615 GCA_043748375.1 Cytophagales bacterium | reverse complement strand
TTAGACAACCCCGAATGGGGTTGAACTATGAATAGCCCCACGTGAAACGTGGGGTAAGCGAAAAGTCATATCCCAAAACCAATTTCGTATGTGTATATAGTGCTGCCAAAAAGAAGCCATAAATTATCATTTGTGCTTATCCAATATGGCTATAGCATTTATAAAATCGTCAATTTCTGCCTCTGTGGTATCAAAAGAACACATAAGCCTTACTTCATAGGTTTGTTCATTCCAAATATAAAAAGGCAATACCTTTTGCAAAACATCATGCCAAGCAGGTGGCATAATAGCAAAAACGGCATTGGCTTGCACTTTTTTTGTGATTTGAATATGTGTGAAATCCTTGATGCCAAGATACAGCTTTTGCGCCATGCTATTTGAGTGTGTGGTCGACCTAAGCCATATTTTATTTTCTAACAAAGCCTCAAATTGTGCCGCAATAAAACGAGTTTTAGAGGCTAATTGCATACTCTGTTTATGCTTATAAGGCAATACATCTGCGTAGGTTGCTTGGAAAAATACAACTGCTTCACCAAATAATAAACCTACTTTTGTACCGCCTACCGATAGCACATCAACCCCTACATCTTTTGTCATAGCACGAATAGAACAACCCAAACTCGCCACAGCATTGAATAGCCTTGCGCCATCCATGTGAAAAACAAGCCCGTGTTTTTTGAGCAACGCACCAATAGCCGTTAATTCATCAAGTGAATAAACTGTGCCATATTCGGTTGGTTGGGCTATAGAAACCACTTTGATTTGTGCATAATGTGCATCACCTTTTCTGATAAGGGCTTTTTCAATCGTGGTTACCTCCAATTTCCCTTCCGCATTGGTAGGCAAGGGTATAAATTTACACCCCGTAAATGTTTCTGGTGCAGTCGATTCATCAACAAATAAATGCGAAATATCGGCGCATAAAACGGCATGAAACGATTGCACAACACAACCAATGCCCAACACATTTGCGCCTGTACCATTGAATACAAAGGCGACTTCAACGCCTTCCCCAAAATGAGAAGCGAATGTTTGTTTAGCGCGATTTGTATAGGCATCATGTCCATACGATTTGCTATGCGCTTTGTTTGCTTCTGCAATAGCCTCCAACATTTCGGGCAGTACACCCGCATAATTATCACTTGCTAAACCTTTGTTCATGTATTTAATTTGTATTTATTAAAATATTAGCTACGCAAAAAGAAAACGCACTGATGGTTTATCTTGCAAAGATACACTATCTTTGCAATATTATATCTCTTAAACTTTCACGCTATACATTCCCATGAGCACCTTATCTCCCCTGTATAATGGATATAATGCCAGAAATGCCGTTATTGGCACTTGGGTATTAGTAATCCTTTCTGCTATTTTACTATACCTCAATTTTGTGCAATATGGCATCATACAAGATGCTAAAATAGGTAACTTAGACCAAGCAAAAGTGCAAGCAAATGACACCTACAAACAAGTTGTAGTTGTTATTTTAGTCATCGTTTTTATTACAACTAACATCCTATTTTCAATTTGGTTAAATAGGGCTTATGGAAACATAGATAGAATGGGTTTGCATCAATCGTATAGACAGCCTTGGGTTATTTGGGCGTGGTTTGTACCTTTCATGAACCTATATACGCCCTATGAAATAATGGTGGAAATCTATAAACAAACACAATATGCCCGCACAGAAGACACACAAAGACCAAAAAGCGTAGCCTTCTTGGGTTGGTGGTGGTTTCTTTTTATCGTTATTTCTATTTTTAGCAATTTAGTTTCTATTTTTGAATCAGAAACACTCGAACAAATAGAAATGGTAACTATAGCCGCTATCATCTCGATACTATGCTTGATAGGATACTATCTATTCGGTATTTACGTTATCAGACGCATCGCATCAGAAGAGCAAGCTACCTACGAATATTACGAAAAAAACGCTTACAATAGCCAATTTATACAAGACACCTCTAATTTTGAAAATTTAGACACTGAAAACCCAGTATAAATTTAAATTGTACGGTTTTTGATGCGTATATGCATAAAAACGCCTATGAAAACTTACCTCTATATAATAGGTAGCCTCTTGCTACTTGGACAAAGTACGCTTATTAGTTGCGCGCAAGTAGATAACAACAAGGGTAATAAGCCTAACGATAAAATAACCGTATTGGATAACAACAAGGGTAATAAGCCTAATGATAAAATAACTGTAGGGCAGGTTGCCGAAGTTTATATCAAAGAAGGCGATATAAATTTTTTGGGACGCGTTGATACTGGTGCAGAAATTACGTCTATCAATGCGCAAAACGTGAAAGAAGCTGACGGCATGGTCGAATTTACAATGATTAACCATGATGGAAAAGAATATCGATTAAAATCTAAAGTAGTGAAGGAGAGTTTTGTTCAAAATGCCGAAGCGCGAGAAAAACGTTACAATGTTTATCTAACTCTTGTATATGAAAATACTACCAAAAAGATATTGGTAAATCTAAACGACCGAAAAACCTCTACCTACAAGATTTTATTAGGAAGAAATTGGCTTACTAAAAATTTTGTGGTAGATGTGGATAAGGAGTAAAAACGCTTAATTGCCTAAAAAAAGACTGTCTTCCAAGACA